>JAUWOV010000082.1 GCA_030611945.1 bacterium
TGGCTTTTTGGGGCGGGGCAACCCCGTGCCCTTAATTTCCCGTTTTTTCAATTTGTGGGGGGGGGGGTGGCCCCCGCCCGTTCCAAGATTAAATTTTTTGACATTGGGATTTTGGATTTCATTGGTCATTTTGATTTTGGTATTTCGTCTTTAATATATTACTTTATTAAGCGGTTACTCTACAATGCCCTGCGCACCGGCTTCCTTTAATTTAGGGATGATATTTCTAACTACATCTTCATCTATTACCACTTCCAGTGCCACCCATTTTTCCCCGGCTAATTGCGATATTGTAGGAGTCTTTACTGCAGGCAGTATTTTTATGATGCTCTTTAGATCTTTCTGAGCAACATTCATTTTAAGTCCAACCTTTTCTTCTGCGTTTAGAGCCCCTGTAAGAAGCATTGCAAGATTTTGGATCTTTCTCTTTTTCCACGGGTTTTTCCATGCGTTTTTATTTGCAATAAGTTTGGTTGTTGAAGTCATAATCTCATCTATTATGCGAATGTTATTTGCCCGTAAAGACGAACCTGTTTCAGTAAGCTCAACAATCGCATCTACCAGCACAGGAACTTTTGCCTCAGTCGCGCCCCATGAAAATTCTACTTCTGCCTGTACACCCTTGGATTTAAGATATTTCTTCGTAACATTTACAAGTTCTGTTGCAATCCTCTTTCCTTCAAGATCCTTAACTGCCTTTATTTTTGAATTATTATTAACTCCTAAAACCCACCTAACCGGTTTCATCCCGCTTTTTGCATATATAAGATCTGCTGCTTCAACAACCTGAACGCCATTTTCCATTATCCAATCCTTTCCCGTCAGACCGCAATCCAGAACCCCGTCATATACATACCTTGCCATTTCCTGCGCTCTGATAAGGATGGCTTCAATCTCGTTATCATCAACTATTGGAAAGTAAGAACGTTCAGAAGCTGATATACTAAATCCAGCTTTTTTAAATATTCTAGTAGTTGCTTCCTGAAGACTCCCTTTTGGTAATCCAAGTTTTAGTTTCACTTTTTATTCTCCTTATACATAATACTTCTTTACAGCCTTATCCCATAATCCCTTTGCTTTAAGGATCATGTTAATAATCTCGCGCACAGCCCCTTCGCCACCGTTCTTCTCAGTTACATAATGTGAAACTTGTTTTACTTCATCCTGAGCATTTGCTACCGCTACTGCAAAGCCCACTCTCCTGAGAACAGAGACATCATGCAGATCATCACCTATATAAGCAACTTCTTCATCAGCCAATCCATATTTATCTATAAGCTCTTTATATGTAATAAGTTTATTTTCTACAACTTGATAACAATCCGTTATCTTCAGCTCTTTTGCGCGAATTTCAGTTACCTTAGACTTCCGCGCAGATATTATTGCGACCTTTAGTCCTACTCTTTGAGCTAAAACTATTCCAACACCGTCCTGCACATTGAAAAACTTCATCTCTTCAGCAGAACTGGTCCATATAATTCGCCCATCCGTCAATACCCCATCCACATCAAGAATAAGCATTTCTACTTTTTTTATTCTGTCATTATTAATCATTCCTGCCTTTTACCCCATTTTAAACTCTGAAAGTATATTATCCAGAGATTCAATTTCTTGCTGTATGACTTTTCTCTTATTATCCTGAGGTGTTGCACTCTTCAATAATGATTTTATTTTGTCTACAGACTCCTTAGTCTTTATTAAATTTTGTTTTACTGACTCCGTAGATTTATTTATTAATTCTGCAATGTCACGAAACTCATCTGTTTTTCGCAGATGAATTTCTTTGCTGAAATCTTTTTCAATTAATTTTTTTATATGTTTTTTTATCTTAGAAATAGGTCCTACTACTCTGTGTGATAGAAAAATAGAGACCAAAGCTATTACAGGAACAAGTAATATCAGTTGCATTGCCAATTTTATTTTCACTACATTTAATATGCTTACTAACCTTGCTTGAGGATATACCTGTGCTAGTTTTTCTCCTAACTGTGTCCAGAGTGTATGATATACTGTATATCCACATACTGCACTTATAATGAACATAAATACTAACGTCACCACTGCATACTTCATCTGAAATTTCTTGTCCACCAAGTAATGCCATCTGAATTTCTTCTTGTTTTCCATTATACTTACCCCCTCCTAATTTTAATTTCTTTTCTTACTGTTATGGTAAATTTAACACTTTTTTTCTCTTTCAGCGTTTTTATTATATCTGGCATGCTCAGACCTTTCAGAGATTTCTTATCTATTTCTGTTATTATATCGCCTGCTTTCAGCTCTGCTATATCCGCTGCGCTGCCTTTTATTACGTTGGTTATTTTTATCCCTTCCGGAATTTTCTCTATTTTTATTCCCAGCCCTTTTTTCTCTGTACCTGGAATTTTTAACATTTTTATTTGTATATCTCTTTCCACCGTCAACTCTACTTCTTCTCCTGCTGGTCCTTTCAACTTATTTATAAAACTGTCGTAGCTCATATTCTTAACGTTTTTCCCATCTATCTCTATTATTTTAACTCCACTTCTCAGTCCGGATTTCTCCGCAGGGGAATTCTTAACTACTGAAGTGATTTTTGTGCTATTACTCGCTAATCTTAATCCTAAATATCCTTTTTGTTTCTTTTTTGCTTGTAACGTTTCCGTGCGAACAGAAACTTTGGTTTTTTCAACAGGTATCCTATTTAAGACAATATTCCTTCTTATTACTAGACTTAGTTGCCCTGCAGAGCGTTGTTTCAGATTTTTTATTACCTGCTTCATGTTCATATATCTTGTGCTTTTTCCATTTATCGCTGATATCATATCTTTGGATCTCAGTCCTACTCTCTCCGCCAGACTATTCTTCACTGCTTCCGTTATAGTCAATCCTGTCTGTTTTATTTCTATTCTTATTCCCAGTCTTCCTGATTCGGCTGTCATTATATGTCTTTCAATTATAAGCATTACTTCAACTGTGAGCTTTACTTCCCCTGTTCCTGAGCCTATTAAATATTCGCACACCTTTGCTAAAGGCATATGCTTTACCAGCTGATTGTATATGGATATTAATTTGTCACCTGTCTGAATTCCTTTTTTTGCCGCTGGACTGTCAGGATATATCTGCATCTTATATGCACTGTCTATTTCTATCCCAAGCATCTTTTTTAACGTAATTTCCGACTCCTCCCTTATTTTTCTTAATAACTCTTCTTTCTTTTGCTTCTGCATAATATGCGCTTTTTTTCTGTCTTCTAATTTTAATAAAGCATCTTTTGCTTCTTGAAAGTTAGGATTTGTTTTTACTGCTCTTTTATATAATTGAGATGCTTTATCAAATTGTTTCTTCTCCAGGTATTTATCTCCCAGCTGCAGATAATTCTGCTCAGGCTCATCAAATTTAATACGTGATATTCTGTTTCTATATATCCCTATTTCTCCGCCAGGAACACTGATAATCACCCTGTCTTCATATTGCTCTGTTACTATGCCTTTAATGGTGTCTCCATGTATTAGAAATATCGTGTCTGCAAACAGACTTACACTATTTATCGCAAGCACTGTCGCTAACACAGCAGATAAGGACAGTTTCCTAATTTTCTCAATATTCATAAGTAATTGCAAAATTTACCTTTATTTGACAATTAGCAATATAGCAAAGCATATAGGAATTTTCAAGTTAAATTAACTTCTGGAGTTCCACCAAATAGCCAAGATTATAAATTTTGATTCAGATGAGATGTGCCATTAATTAGCGATATTATCTGTGTATTGTCTGTATTCTCAATAATATTTATTGCAGCATTATCCTGCTTTATCTTCCAGAACACAGTTTCCAACACATTTGGAGAAAGTATTTTACTCAATATTATCCTTATTGGACCTCCATGAGTTACAATAACAACATTATTCTCTGTTGCGCTGTTTAGTATTTCATCAAATGCCGTCTCAACTCTTTTTTTTAGTTCCAATATTGATTCACCGTTAGGAGTTGTAAAATTCATTATATTGTTCTGCCACTTAGAAAACTCATGCGGATAACTCTTCTGAATCTCCTGAAAGCTCAGTCCTTCCCAATCTCCAAAGTTAATTTCCATTAGGTCTTCTTTTGGTTCAACGCTCATTTTGTGAGGTCTTGCTATTATTTCTGCAGTTTTTAACGCTCTTTTTAAACTACTGCTGTAAATTTTGTAAATGTTTTTCCTTTCTAATCTTTTACTTATTAGGCCGGACTGGATTATGCCCTCTTCATTTAACTCTATATCAGTAATACCAAAATACTTTCGCGCGCTGTTTCCAGAGGTCTGGCCGTGTCTAACGATGAATATTTTCACTCCATTGACTCCCTGTACTCTTTTAATCTTTCAACATATTTATAAGGTATTCTTACGCTTCCCATTAGAATCCGATCTTTTCCCTCTCCATGACAATCAGAGCCTCCTGTAACCAAGAGTCCATAGTCTTTTGCCAGTTTTTCATAATGCTCAGCAGTTTCCTTAGACTGATGATTATAAAACGCCTCTATACCGCATAATCCTTTTTTTATGAGGTCTATTATAATATCGTCTCTGCGCAGTAGCATTGGATGCGCAATTATAGAGACACCTCCCATCCGATGTATTAATGAAATAGTCTCCTCTGAGCTCAATTTGTACCTCGGGACATAGCATGCTTTTCTATCTCCTATATGCCTGTTAAAGGCTTCTGCAATAGATTCTACATACCCCTTTTTTTTCATAACATGAGCAAGATGAAGTCTTCCTATTATCCCTCCTTTTGCCAGACCTAAAATCTCTTCAAACTTTATATTCATCCCAAATTGAGTTAACTTACATACTATTTTTTTCATTCGGCTAACTCTTTGTACGGACAGGTTTTTGAGTGTGTCTTGTAAAGTTTTATTTTCCCAATCTATAAACAGCCCTAGAATATGCACTTCGCTGCCTCTCTCATCCACAGCTAATTCTACTCCGGGGATAACTTCAACATTCATATCCCTGCCAGCCTGAATTGCTTCAGGAATGCCTTGAACAGTATCATGATCTGTTATCGCTATTGTATGTAGTCCTTTTTTGGCTGCTTCCCGCACTACTCTTCTCGGTGAAAAGGTTCCATCTGAGGCAGTAGTGTGGATGTGCAAATCAGCGCATTTGTTCTTCATTTAAAAATGTCTTCATGTTTAGCCAGTTCAAGAAAATATATTACATCTTTGATCATTTCTTTATATCTTTCCATTTTTTGGTAAAGAAATACGCTTGGTCTTTATTGACAATAAGGAAATATCATAAATAAGTAATTTTGTCTATGTGTATTACAAAATGTGTGATTTTGTAGATACTGTTCAAGCTTTTTCATGCAATCACTGAATCGTTAATAGAAGCTTGTTATTATATAGAATACACAATGATAAAAATAGCTGGAAAAAGTGGACGAAATAGGCATTAAACGCACATTTTTGTCTGTTTTTATTGAGGTTTTAGGCAAATTTAAGTATAGTAACGGAGAGAACACCAAGTGTTTAACAGTTAATGTTATGTGTAAGTAAGGCAGGCTAAAGATATATAGGGCAGAAGAAATTTTAGAAGGATATAAAATGAGAAAAAAGAAATATACTGTAATTGGAGCAGGAAGTGGAGGATTGGCAATTGCAGGAGATATTTTTCTACAAGGATACGAGGTCTCTTTATACAATAGATCTGAGGAGCGGATTGAATATATTAAAGACCATGATTATACAATACAGTTCGGTGATAAATCGGATAAAATCAGGTTAAATTATGTGGGTAATATCCTTTCTGAAGCAGTATGTAATAGTGATATAATAATCATTGTAATAACTGCAAACGGACATAGTGATATTGCTGAAAAAATTGCTCCTTATCTAAAAGATGGTCAAATAATATTACTTGTACCCGGAAGAACATTGGGTGCTTTGTTGTTTAGCAAAACATTGAACAAAGTAGGGTGCAAAGCAAATGTTATTGTTGCCGAAGCAAATACTTTGTTTTTTGTCGCAAGACCAAAGAAACCTGACTTAATTGAAATCAAAGGAATTAAGAATGAAGTATCAGTATCAGCATTATATTCCAGGGATACTGATTATGTGATAGATGTTCTTTTAGATGTATTCCCTAATTTAATCAAAGCGGATACGTTTATAGACACAAGTTTTAGTAATATTGGAGCCATATTTCATCCGGTAATTTTTCTTTTAAATAAAGAACGCATTTTAAAAAAAGAAATATTTAACTTTTACACGGATGGTGTTACTAAAAAAGTTGCTCAATATATTGAAAAAGTGGATTTTGAATTCAAATCACTTGCATCAACAATTGGAATAAATACACTTTCAGTTGTTGATTGGTTAAATTCAAGATATGGACTTCCTAAAACTTCGATCTATGAAATGATAAAATCTAATCCTACATATAAAAATATATTGGCTCCTACAACAATAAATCACAGATATATTTGGGAAGATATTCCAACAGGATTAGTGCCAATGTCTTCATTTGGAAAAGCCCTGGGAATTCCAACTCCAACAATTGACTACTTTATAGAAGAAGGAAGTAAATTACTAGATACTGATTTTCGTTCAGAGGGTAGAACGTTGTGCAAATTGGGTCTTTCAACTGATAACCTGATTTCAGATTTGTGGGATGCAACAATTAGTGGAGAAAAAAGTTACAAATTGACTCAATAAATAAGAGTCTCGGGATTTAATAGAATGTGGATAACATTATAACATTAGACGATACAATTGGTTTAGCAAAAACAGATTTTGATGCTCATACATTAGGTATGTCTGCAATTAAAGAGCTTCTTAAAGAATGTGGTTTTAAAGTTGTTGTTGCAAATTCTGAAGTATCAAAAGCAATTACAAACCTCAGAAATATATACAATTCATCATTAATCGAAAAATGGATTATAAAATACAATATTAAAGCTTTAGGGTTTAGTTACCGTCTGAATGTTGATGATGCAGTACTAATATTCCAAAAACTTATGTACCAATTGGAATCAAAGAAAATG
>JAUWOV010000101.1 GCA_030611945.1 bacterium
TGATAATTAGTTGTATTAAAAACAAGTGCATCTCCATTTGCTAAACTCGAAGAAATTTCGCCAAACTTAAGATATTTGTTACTTATATCAAGCCAAAGGTTTTTCCCGTGAAGATTAAGTTTTACAAGTGGTGTTCGAAAAGCTCCATAATGAGGTGTAGCCATTTTTGCAAATGTATTGGGTCTTACAAGAACATAAGTTGCATCCAGACCTGCTATATTTAACATTACTTTTAGCAAAATAGCTTTATTTCCACTTTTTTTTGCTAGAGTAGATATTGCAGGTTCAAACTTAGCGCTGTTGTGTTTAATAGTCCTGTTTATATAGTAGTATATTGCTTCTGCCTTTTCATAAGGGGTGTTACAAGCCTTTATAATTTCATATGTTGTATCTTTAAGTAATGATGTAATAACAGACGTGCCCATAATTAAACTTCTGTAGAGGTCGTATACTTTATCCAATTTCATAGGAGCCATTACAGTAACACTTGGCAGTACGTCTTCTTTTGGAGGCATCATAACCTCTTTTGCAACGCTTGCAGTATTATGGAGTTCAAACTGAACAAGTTTTCTATTGCCTTCCAAGTTCTTCTCTTCTTTTACCATGTCCTCCGGTAAATTCTTGGTGATACATGACACCTTAATGTCCGATGGCAATATTACGGTATAACGAGACCAGAGAAGGGCTTCATTAAATTCTTGGAAATAAAACGGGGGCAATCTGAAATAACCCTTAGCAATATTATATGATTTATGTTCCACTGTATATTTATACTCTATCACTGCGCCTTTCTCTAATCCATGAAGCGAATAAGCATGCTTTCCCTTTATTTTTACAGGTTCTAATATTGTTCCGTCTTTGAGAAATACTCTTAAATCTTCAAGGTTCTCAGGGATGTAAATTTCACCATATTTCTCTCTTCCTGCTTCACTGAGGATTTTAACTATCCTGTGCACAGTCTCCTTGTAACTTCCGTCTGGATTAATAATTACAACCTTTCCATTATATAAACTTGCAGTGTAGGCATTAGGAAGTTCGCTCAGGTCTTTATTATCTAAAATTAGTTTTACTGTATTAAATTTCTTTGGAATATATGGCACAGTACTTGCTTTTATTTCAGATAATATGTTTCTAAGTTCATAATCACGCGGGTCAAGTTTTAAGGCAGTCATCCACTCCTCTATCGCGCTGTTTGTCATATTCTCAGAATAAAAGAGGTTTCCCAATAATTTATGGCACATACTGTATGTTGGGATAATATCCAGAACATCTTTATACTGTTTGTATGCGCCTCCGTAGTCTCCTAATTTAGAATGTAATCTGCCCAATTCCATCCGTAAATCCGTTCTCAATGGATTAGCTTTTATACGAGTATTATACTGCGTTACTGCTTGATCATATTTACTTTGCCTGAGTAAAAGAGAGACAGGTATATTGCCAATTTTTTCGTAAATCTTTTCTGCTTTCCTAAACTGGTTTCTGTCAGTGTATAACTTTGCTTTGAGCGCTAAGGCATCTTTTAGCTCCGGATTGATTTTTAAAGCAAAATCAATGGATTTTTCGGATTCCAAATCCCATCCTCTCTTCCTGTAAACTCTTCCAAGATCAACATAGCCAGAAGCAAACCCATGATTTATTTTTATTGTATGTCTAAATTTCTCTATCGCTTTTTCATATGACTTGTTTCTCTCAAAATATAAGCCCAATGCCTGTATAGAAGGGACATGCCGGCTGTCATACTCAATAGCTTTATTGTAAAAGTCCTTTGCCTTGTTCTCTCTTTCTATTTTTGGGAGGAATCCAGCTTGTTCGTACATCTTGCCTATTGCATATAAAAATCCTGAAAACTTAGGCTGGAGTTCTATAGCCAGCTTTAAATATTTTATTCCCTTATCCTGCAGCCCATTGAAATAAAGGAGCATGCCTGTATAGTAATAGTTCAGGGCTTTATTGTTATTTGATTTTGCTTTGAAAAGCAGAATTTTTTCTAGCTGAGTAGGCTCTAAATTGGAGACAGTAGACAGAAAATGCGGGATTTTCTTCATATCTAATAAATTGTCCATAAATTTTAGATTTGAACATGTTCTTTCTTTTAGGTCTGTTACTCTCAACTTAAGCGTCCATTTGCCTAACTTTGCGTCACAAACAGATTTGATAAGCAGAGAATTCCATCCTTCTTCAAGGGAAGCAGTAAGTGAATTAGTTAGAGGATAGAAATTCTTATATCGGTCACATATAGAGACGCATTGATAGTTGACCCATGCTTTCCAAGCATGTGGTGTTTGGAGCTTGAAAATCACATCCTGCTTAAAAGGGGAATATATAAACGTCAGCGCATAGGCGCATCCAACATTTGGTTTAACTATCTGTTTAAAGTCAACTAAGCCATTTCTGAAGATGCCATCAAAATGTCTCCAGCGAATCTCTCCGGGATATCCATGATAACTAACACTAAGATTGATCTCTTTTTCCGGGTGAAATTTCTTATATAAACATGAGCGTCCAAACTTCCCAAACGGGCCTATTACTGCCCATTTAGTTACATATCCAAAAGAATCATATATTTTTTCAGCTTTTTTTGGCTGATGATGGAGGTTATAGAATTTTACCAGAACTTGTTTTATGAGAAACTTGTTTCTCTGGTTACTTATTCCTTTTTTTAATGCCTTCTCAAGAACCTTAATAGCCTTTTTGTAATCCGCGAACTTGTTAGATGAGTTCAGCATTCTTTGTAATATAACCGTGCTTCTTATGGAATCAGGGGTCTCCTTTAGTATTTTCAGCCAGCTATCCAGCATTTCGTCATATTTACCCCTAGCTTCGTATGCGAAGGGCTCAAAATATTGAGTCCCTACCACATTATCATTTTGTTCGGCATGTAGAGGCTCAATATTTTGAGCCACTACCATTAAGCATACAAATATTATTAGAGCAAAATTTTTAAATAATCTCATTTAATTATTTCCCAATGTCCGTCTTTTGCCGAGCCGACACGCTTAATAACGGACTCCTCTTTTAACCTCTTGATTTGCCATTCTATTCCCTTCATGGTTATTCCAGCTATTTCAGCCAGTTTTTCTATGTGAACCTCAGGATTTGCTTTTAATGCTTTTAAAATTTTCCCCCTAGTTTTCCCCCTAGTTTTCCCCCTAGTTTCTCTAACTTTAAGCGAATAGCGTGGATCGCGATAGAAAGTAACGCGGAAAAATCTGCCCATTTCAAACACAGGCTCTTTCAGGCCTGCTTCACGCATAAGATTTCTCATACGGTCAATGCCAGAACCCATACGTTCAACCTTACCCATACGGTGGAATAAATCCGCAATAATTGGATTTCTTCTTACTGATGATTTGCCGAAATTATGCTTTGTAACGCCATCAGTCAACCCGCCGGGATTTTCTATCTCCACGCGATTATCATAAATTCTTACATATATACTCGTGCCTTTCATGCTATAATTTCGATGAACTATCGCATTCACTATCGCTTCTCTTAAGGCGTCCAGAGGAATTTCATAAATATCCTGACGATTAAATCCTTTTATTTCGCTTCTTACGTTTAAATGTTTTTTAAGAAAAGTCTCCGCTTCATCAAATTGCGTCAGTAGATCATCCTGAACATCTTTGCGGTCGTAAATATTCGTCTTATCCTTTCCCTTAAAAGCTCCCAGAATACTTTCTGCATGAGGGATAAATCTCTTAACTTTAGACGCGAACATCAATGCTCCTGCATTACCGATTTTACCTTTCCTATATATATTTAGACTTGTAAGGAAAGAGAATAAATTTGCTTTGCTGACCTTATGGGATGTATTCGCTTCCTGCAGAAATGATTTTACTTTTTTAAGTGAAATATCATTAAGACTTAAATCTTTGCAAGTGATGTCCTCAAAAGAAATAGTATCCGTCTCACGAAAGATAGGGCGCACTTCTCGTTGTGTCATCTTCTGCGTAACAGCGTCAAGCCTGCGGAAATATCCAGCAGAACAGCTATACGGCTTTTCATCTCCTTCAGCAATCTCAACAACAACAATCTCTTCAGCCTGCTGAATTTTCTTAACATGGATTGAGGGCTCGCAATTTCTGGCAATCGCATTTATTTCAGATTTCATCTTATTCGTTAGTATCTCGCCGATTATTTCCCCACTGTCGTTGACTCCAAGAAGCAACAATCCTCCTTTTGAATTGGCAAAAGCAACAATATCACGATTAATCTTTGAGGTATATTTCTCCTTAAACTCAACCGTTAGGCCTTCGCCTTCTTCGATTATGAGTTTTAATTCTTCGGTTTTCATAGCTTAATATTTAAACCAATGTATTTTAAATAATCTCATCTAAAACTGTACTTTCTTGTTATAATATTAAATCCTCATCTTCAAAGCGTATCCGTTTCTGACGGGCAACAAAGGAGAAACCTTTGCCAAGCTCCAGAAGGAATTGATGAAGATTGCTGATAATAGCAGACTCAAGGTTAGACTCACGTAGTTTCGGCGCGTCCGGCAAATTAAGAAATTCCAGAATATAAGGATCTTTAAGAACATCCACAGGTTCCAGAATATCCTTTTCTGTTTTTGCC
>JAUWOV010000051.1 GCA_030611945.1 bacterium
TTGAATATATAATGCCATAAATGAAGGACAAAACAACACGATATGGATCGAATTTAAATTACCAATAGTGCGTTAAATGAATTTCTTGAATTATGGGACTTTTATTGCCTCTTGGCGTTTGGTTATGACACAGTCTCTTGACCGCAGAATCCAGATATTTATTGATTTGATCGTGGGTTTTGAAAAAATGATGCGGTGCCGTTTATTTTCTTTTAGATTTTACCGAATTAGTATTATGTCCCCTGATTTCCCTGCAATTGCCAATTTTCTGTTTTCTTCTAGTTGCCTTTTTGTCTTTAAATTTCTATGCCTTTTATGAGTAGCATAACAACTTGAACAGCGCCCTTTGCTTGCGTTATAATCCTTACGGCCACAGTCAATACACTTAATCAAAGTAGCCACTTCGCCCCTCTTATAACCATAAAACTTACACTTATTTCAAAACACACACTTAATATTCCCATGCCTAGTCAGACCTCTACCTTCGCCTCCTTAAAATACGATCAATGCCTCTAATCCCGCCAAGATATGCAATAATTGTGTTATTATCTCTATTACCAAGAGCTGCGCCGATCTCGCTAAAAGAAGCGCCGTTTAAATTGGCAAAATACGCAAAAGCTTTCCGAGCAGTAACTAAGGTTTTACTCTTGGAACGCCCCCGGATATCCTCTTGCGACACACCATAAACCCTGCACATTCTAAGAAGCAAGTTTGGAAGATCTTCATTAAATCGACCAACAGCAAAATCCTTTTTTCGCTTAGTCATTACTGGTCACCCCTATTCACATAATCAATAATATATTTTCTTTCTTCATCAAAAATATCAGTAAAGCGGATTCCTGTATCAAAATCGTTGTCCATTTTTCTTTTTCTTGAGTACATAACACACGCAAGCGCATTAATTGGAGAGCTATAACCGGGAATTTCTATTTCCAGTTCAATGATTGTGCCCCTTGTTATGCAGTTAGCTGTCTTTATGCAAACTCCTCCGCCGCCTACATTTTTTGTATGAGTTTGATTCTCCTTCATGCCTGTTGGAAAATATGCAAGGTAATTGACAGTTGCTTCCATATTTAAACGAGGGTACTTTCTGTGCTCAGCGCCGGTATATGCTTTCTTTTTTTCTTTGGTATCTATCTTAACTATTTCTTCGTCTTGTTTTTTGAAGATAATATTTATATTTATACGTGCGATTCCTATTTCATCGCCTGTTTTTAATATGTGAGATTGAATAAGCTTCCCATTTACGAATGTGCCGCCTTTGGAGTTTAAATCATATATTACGTATCCATCTGTCTGCGACCTAATCTTTGCGTGTCTTCTTGACACAACTGATTCCTCTAGAATTAATTGGTTATCCTCATCTCTGCCAATCCAAAATTCCTTTCTTGTGGTTATAAGAAATTCTTTGACTTTCCCCTCTGCTTCTTTCACAATCAATCTTGCATCTGGCAAGGATATGTCTCTGAACTTGCCTGCTGGAATTTCAGGTTTTTTTGGCGCTTTCTTCTTGCCTGTTATAAGAGCGCTGATTGCCTTGAAGATAGCCTTGTAATAGCTCAATAGTAACAAGACACCTACAAAAACTCCGCAAACGCCAAAGATTACGAAACTGAATTTAACAGGATGGTCCTTTAACATTCGTTCAATTTTGCTGATTGCAAGAACGCTCTTTGGAGAAAATAGAAACGTGATAACTTGGAGTACGAAAAATCCGTACATAAAATTATGATGCTTTTCCTGCATCCCTTAATTCCTCCTAATTTTGTGTTTTTCAACAGGCATTCTAATTAAGATAATATCCCTTCTTATTGCCAGGCTTAATTGCCCGAATGATCTCTGTTTTATACCTTTTACTACCTGCTTCATGTTCATGTATCTTGTGTTCTTCCCATTTATTGCTGCTATTCTATCTCCAGCTTTCAGTCCTATTATCTCTGCCGTACTATTGTATATTACTTCTGTTATGGTCAAACCTGTTTGTTTTATTTCTATTCTTATTCCCAATCTTCCGGATTCGGTTATTCTTATATCCCTTTCGATTGTGAGCTTTACTTTTCCTGTTTCTGAACCTATTAAATACTTCCGTATATTTGCCAAAGACATATACTTTGCTGGTTGGTTATATATGGCTACTAATTTATCACCTGTCTGAATTCCGTTTTTTATTGCTGGACTGTCAGGATATATATACATCTTATATGAGCTGTCTACTTCTATTCCAAGCATCTTTCTTAACATAATTTCCGACTCTTCTCTTATTTTCTTTAATAATTCTTCTTTCTTTTGCCTCTCCATTACCTGCGATTTTTTTCTGTCTTCTAATTTTAATAACGCATCCTTTACCTGTTGAAAATCAGGTTTTATTTTCAGAGCTCTTTTATATAATTGAGATGCTTTATTAAATTGTTTCTTCTCAAGGTATTTATCTCCCATTTGCAAGTAATTTTGCTCAGGCTCATCAAATTTAATACGTGATATTCTGTTTCTGTATATTCCTATTTCACCACCGGGAACACTGATGATTACTCTATCTTCATATTGCTGTGTTACTATGCCTTTAATAGAATCTCCACGTTCTAGAAATATCGTGTCCGCAAACAGGCTTACACTGTTTATTGCGACTGTTATCACGAATATAGTATATAATGGTAACTTCTTAATTTTTTCAAATTTATTGACAAGCAACAATTGATGCACAACCTTCTCCTCTTTTGATTGCTTTGTCACCCCAATAAAAAAGGGGCGCAAACATCTGTTACCGGCCACAACCAAGTAAATCCAGTAAGAGACTGCCACCCCTTCGCCATCCCGAAGGACAGCGACGCGACAGTTTCACCCTACTTGGTTGTGAGAAGCCGAAGCTTCTTTAAGATAAAACTAAAAAAATGACTAATTTTAAAAGAACAAAATTTCTATTAAATGATACACACTATAGATTGTTTTGTCAAAAAATTTGATTTGATTTCTGGATTGCCACGAAAGCTTTCGGGGCAATGACATAAAAAAAGGGCACAGCACGCTGTGCCCCTACAAAAGCCAAATAATTTTTTGCGTTCATGCGTGCAAATTGTCACATAGTAATATCTGGATTCTGAATAATTGAAATCCTTTATTCGGATTGATCTCCTGTGGTATTTGTCTGGATTAAATTCTATTCCTCATCCTTTTTTACCGTTGTGTGTCCGGCAATCTTGAGTGTTATATCATCAATAATAGCATAGATACACGGGAGGACAATCAGGGTTAGCAGAGTGGCGCAAACAATGCCCCATACAATAGTGAGTGCCATGGGTCTTAGGAATGGGTCGTCTCCCCAGATGCCATATGCTGTTGGCGCAAGACCTAAAGCTGTTGTGATTGTTGTGAGCAGGACGGGTCTTAGTCTTAACTGTCCGCTCTGGATGAGAGAAGCTCGCCTATTCACTCCTTTTCTGCGTAGATTATTGACGAATTCTACAAGCACAATAGAATCGTTTACTACAATACCGTTGAGGCCTACAATACCCATCATCATAAAGAAACTTATAGGAAGCTGATGGAAGAAAAATGCCCAGATAACACCTATCAGGCCAAAAGGAATCGCCATCATTACCACAATGGGCTGAATCAATGAATTGAAATTAGCGGCTAAGATCAGGAATATTAAGAAGAATGCCAGACCAAAGGCTTTGACAAAGCTGTTAACCATTTTGATATTTTCTTCTTGCTCACCTGTGTATTTTATATCATAACCCGGATACTTCCCCGGGATGTACTTAAAGTTTTCAGCTAAAAGTTGATTGGTCTTTGAAGAAGTTATCTTTTTGGTATCAACACCAGCGCGTATTGTAATTACCCTCTTTCCGTCTAAATGGCGGATACGAGTTATTGAGATTTTATCTTCCAGACGCGCAACTTTTTTTAGCGGGATAAGATTGCCGAATTTGTTTGATATAAATATTTTGTCAAAGGTTTCTTTTTTACTGCGGGAGGTCTCAGGGAAACGAACAAGCACATCGATTTCTTCCTCAGCTTTGGTCGGTTTAATAGATGTAGCCAGTCCTCCTTTGAACGCAGAACGGATAGCGGAGGCAATCTCTTTTACCGAAAGATAGGAACACGCTGCCTGTTCTTCATTAATTACAACCCGAATCTCGTCTCTTCCCACTTCATAATCAGAGTCAATATCCGTTACTCCTTCTATATTCTTTAGAAAGGGAAGTATCTCGTTGGAGATTTTTTCTAATACAGAGAAGTCTTCTCCGCGAATTCTAATCGCCACAGCTTTTCCAACAGGCGGTCCTTCTTTGGGTATTTCAAGATAAATTTTTTCAAATCCTTTGACATCTTTAGTTCTGTGTCTCAAGTCCTCTGTGATTTGACCAACGTCTCTTTTGCGATCAGTATTTGGAGTAAGATAAACTACAACCTGCGCTACATGAGAACCTGACTTTCCATAAGGGTCAAACATCCATGTATCTCCTGAGGAACCAACCTGAGTTGTATAGGCATCCAGCTCGTTTTCAGGAAGCTGCGCTACTTTTTCCTCAATCTGTTTTACTAATTTGTTTGTAGTATAAAGGTTTGTACCTGATGGAGCTTCTACACGTATAAAGAACTGCTCTATACCTTCAGATCCAAAAAGGATAAAAGGCATTTTTTTACCTAATGCAAAAGTTAATAAAAGCACCACGATAACGCCAGAGAGTACCCAATAGCGCCGATTCAGAGCTTTGTTAATTATTCGTGTATAAGATTTGAGCAATGTCTTGAACCATGGCAGGTCCTTCTTTGAGCGGTATTTCCTATTTTTACCTATTCCAACAAAATCCGCAAAATGAGAAGGGAGAATTATTAAAGCTTCAAACAGCGATGCGATTAAAGCGATAATTACAACTATCGGTATGCCCCATATAAATTTACCGATTATCCCTTCTATGAGTAAAAGCGGACTAAAAGCTACAATAGTTGTAATTATTGTAGCTGTAACAGGTTTAACAACTTCCTGTGTCCCGATGATGGCTGCCTGATGAGAATCTAAGCCTGTCTCCAGATGACGCGCGCAATTCTCTGCCACAATAATCCCATCGTCCACTAGCATTCCCAGAACTATGATAAGTCCAAGCATAGTTATAAGATTTATACTTAAACCCATAAATGCCATGACTACCAGTGTAGCGCAAAAAGCAATAGGAATTCCCAATGCGGTTAGTAAAGCTACCCGATGGTTAAGGAATAACATAAGAACGCATACAACCAGAACCAATCCGATAATCCCGTTATTTCTTAATACGCCCAACCGTCTTGTAATATAAAAAGACATGTCATTGATGTATGAGACCTTTAATTTCGGACCTGACGCATGAATAAAGTCAGCTGTTTTCTCCTTAACAATCTTAACGATCTTGACTGTATCTCCTGCCGATTTTTTGATTACAGTCAGATTGATTGAACGAGTTCCAAAGCTTTTATTGATCACATCCTCTTCCTTAAAAGAAAAACGAACGGATGCAATGTCTTTTATACGCAGCCAATTGCCAAGGTCATTGGCGCGTATGATCACGTTTTCAATCTCCTGCTTTTTGTGAAATTCCCCGGTAGTGCGGATGCTGAATTCTTTTTCTCCTCGCAGTTTTCCGCCCGGAATGCTGATGTTTTTCTCACGCAAAGCATTCATTACTTCTTTCATGCTGACGTGAAGGTCTTTCATTTTATCAGGATCCACCTCTACCCATACTTCTTCATCTCTCCAGCCTCGTTTGACAATAGAAGAAACGCCGGGTATATCCGCAAAGATATCCTCAAGAGTTTCTGCGTATTTTCGCAGTTCAGTCTCCGGCAAATCCCCGCTCAGCGCGATCTCAATTGTTGGAATTTCACCCGTAGTAATTTCTGTTACAACTGGATCTTCAGCATCGTCAGGAAGACCCCGAACCTGATCAACAGCCCGGCGAATATCATTTACAACCTTGTCTTTGTCTTTTGCATCGTGGTTAATATTGATAATGATAGTAGAAACATTTTCATCAGATATGGACTGCATCTCTTTAATTCCGTCTACGCCCTTGAGCTCTTTTTCAATAGGTACCGTTACTAACTTTTCAGTCTCTTCAGGAGGAGCGCCCGGATAAGCAGTGCTAATAACTACCGAATCCATTGAGACTTCAGGGAAAGCCTCTTTTCTTATTTTATAGATGTATAATGTATAGAAACCCGCAATCAGTATGAAAACTGAAATGAGATTAATTAAAAGAGAATGTTTAACTGAGAATTCAGATATTTTCATAACGCATCTTTCCAATATTTATCAAGCAGTGTATTTTTTGCCAGATCCAGGTCAATAAGGCTGACCCTGTATTTGAATAGTGATGATGCCAGATTCAGATTGGCTTGTAATAAGTCTTCTTCATAGCGAATAATGGTATCTGAACTTGAACGCCCATAACTGAGGTGCTTCATTTCTTCTTTTAGTTTGTTTTCCTGCAATTTGCTAATTGAAGTAAGCAGTTCAACACGATTCTTCAGGCTGTTTACTTCTTTAACTTTGTTGTTGATATCTTTTAATATGAGCCGTTCGGTACGTTTAAGGAAAAGAAGCAGCTGTTCTTGGTTTAGCCTTGCCTTTTCGAGATCTGCCTTTGCTGAGCGGTTTCCAAGCGGTATTCTGAAGGTAATTCCTGTAAAGAACTCATAGTTGTTTTCTTCAGCCGTTTCATTCCATGAATCTTGATAGTTTGAAGCCAGTCCATTCTTCAAAAAACTGGCTTCCAGATCAATTTCAGGCCATAAAGCATTCTTTTTTATTTTTATATCTATGTTTTGCGATTCTATCTTATTCTTTATGATCTTATAGTCCCTGCGATACGAGATTGCTTCTTTCAGCGTTTTATATACATCAACGTTGCGCAGAGTGGTTGCCAGTGAGTCAACAGGCTGCAGTTGAATATCCGTGTCTTCTTCGTTAAGCAGGAATAACAAATTGTTTTTTGCGATTTCCTTCTCAAGATGAGCTATAAGAACTTCGTTCTTTCGCGCGCGCATATTGACTTCAACTGCAAACAAGTCTCCCTTTTCAGCCGTTCCTCTTTCATAGTTTTCTTTGTATATTGAATATAGCTTTTCAGCTTCTTTGAGCATATCAGATTTTATATTGAGTTCTTTTTCTTTGAGAACGATGTTCCAATAAGCGGACTGAGCTTTATAAAGAGTATTTTCTATTTCATCTAAAGAAGAATATTCTGCATTATCTATATTGATTTTTGTTATCTTAATATTAGATCGGTCAGTTAGACCAAAAAAGTTTTTCCCCAGTGATTGATTGAGAGAAAACTTTAAACTCGATTCATTATAGTTGTTTATTGCTGAAGAAGACGAGTTGGCATCAATTAATGAATGTTCTGCATCTATCTTAAGGCTAGATCCTGTTGGAAGTTTTTTCTCAACGCCAAGTGAATATTCATTCGTAGCGGTTTTTGTTCTTGAGAGAGTTGTTGCAGACTTTTTTTTATCATCCTCATAGCTTGCCCCTGAATTCACAAATGTATCAAAGATTGATTTTGCCTTTCCAAGAGATGTTCTCTCTTTATATGCATCAATTCTTGCAATCTGGATATCCAATGAATTTTCAATCGCTAGTCTGGTAACATCGGCAATTGAAATTTGTTTCATAGGAGATGTATTATCAGCAATTTGTTCCGCATATGAAATTTGTAATTGCAAGAGTAAAAATAATAGTGTTGTTATGAGAATAGCCTTATTTTTCATCTCGAAATAACCTCCGTATCAGTCTTGCTAATTAAGAATATACACTATTTTTACCAAATAGTCATTTGCTTTTGTCCAGAAGTGTCTTCAAAAATCACACATTAAAATTCCCCCTTTGAAGGGGGATTCAGGGGGATGTAATTGTAGGGGCGGGGGAGGGGACTCAGGTGAGATGTTTGGTTTTTTCGAGCTGCCTAGATAATTTTGTTTCGCATTCAGTCAAGTCGGAGGGGACTAGTTTTATAGAAAATTCCTTCTCAAATCCTTGTATAATGGCGTTACTAATTTCTTCAAATTTGATCTCTCTTTGCAGAATGGCGTTTATAGAAGTAGCTCCGTTGAGATTTTGATCATCAAGCAGAATAGAGCCATGATGCATGAGAATTCCATTTTTTCTTCTCTGGGCGCTTCCAACCAGTTTCTTCCCTTTAAATAATATATCAGATGAAGAAGGTCTGCTAAAACAGAAAAAGGGTTGATTATTTTTAGATAATGAAGTTTTGACTTTTCCTCTTATTTGCGCATTTATTCCCAAAAAAGTTAATCCATTAACAATAGCTTGACAAATTGCATTGTACGAATTAAAAACTTTTTCTGGAATAACCGAATTTTTGATTGGAGCAACCAGACAAAAAGTAAGTTCTTTATCATGAAGAATAGCTCCTCCTCCTGTCATACGCCTAACAATATCTATTTTTTTATCAAATTTTATATCTTCTGCTTTTTGAAAATAACCAATTGATATTGCAGGTGGGTCCCATCCGTATAATCTTAAAGTTGAAGGCACATCCTGGGTTATTTTGTGAATAAACATGACCTCATCTATAGCCATGTTAGTATATCCGTTAAGAAAACCCGACCGTATCAGTCGCCATTTCACTATTTTGTCCATCGTAATTTGGGTTCTCTTGCAGCTTTTACTTCATCTAATCTGGATATACCCAGGTTATGTGGGGCAGTTTTAGTGATTTTTGGATTTTCATCTGCTTCCTTGGCAATCTTAATCATAATATCAATAAATTTATCCAGGGTTTGTTTGGATTCAGTTTCCGTAGGCTCAATCATTATTGCTTCCTCAACAATGAGAGGGAAGTATACAGTCGGTGCATGAAAGCCAAAATCCATGAGTCTCTTAGCAATATCAACTGCTCTTACGCCGTTTTTCTTTTGTTTAACAGCTGATATTACAAATTCATGCATACAAGTACGCATGTAAGGAAGGTGATAATAAGGCTCAAGTTTTTTCATAATATAATTTGCATTAAGCACAGAATTTTCAGCTACTCTAGTTAAGCCCTTTTGGCCTAAGAGTAAGATATAAATATAGGCTTTAAGTATAACGCCAAAATTCCCATAAAATGGGGCTATATATCCAATAGATGAAGGGTAGTTGTATTCAAGAGCATAAGTCCCATCAGTTTTTTTAACTACTCGAGATATGGGAAGAAATTCCACAAGATTTTTCTTTACGCCTACAGGACCGGCGCCTGGTCCACCACCTCCATGTGGTGTCCCAAAGGTTTTATGTAAATTTACGTGGACAATGTCAAATCCAATATCTCCTGGACGTATTTTACCGAGAATGGCATTGAGGTTAGCGCCGTCATAATACATCAGACCGCCTGCCTCATGTGTTTTATCCGCTATTTTTTTTATCTGAGTATTGAATAAGCCCAGTGTGTTAGGGCAGGTAAGCATCACAGCAGCAGTTTCTTTATCAAGCGCCTTTTTGAATTCGTCTAGGTCTATGACTCCCTCAGCATTAGAGGGAACTGAAACAACCTCGTATCCTGCAATTGCTGCGCTTGCAGGATTAGTTCCGTGTGCAGAGTCAGGAATAATCACTTTTTTTCTCTTTTGTCCTCGTGAGGCATGATAAGCAGCAATCATCATTGTTCCTGTTAGTTCTCCGTGAGCTCCTGCCAAAGGCTGCATGGTGAATTCTGCCATGCCTGTAATTTCCGACAGGAACTGTGAAGTCTCGTATAGCACCTGCAGAGCTCCCTGTGTGAGTTTATTTCCATCAGGCAGCTGCGGGATCAGTGGATGCAGATCAGCAAGCCCTTTATATAAGACAGCTTCCTCGCATATTTTCGGATTGTATTTCATGGTACAGGAACCCAAAGGATAAAAGTTAGTATCTACTCCCATGTTATGCTGGGATAATTGGGTAAAATGTCTCACAGTGTCCAATTCAGATACCTCAGGAAGTTCTGCATAGTTTTTACGTTTAAGTCCATCAGGAATGTTACAAGCAGAAGGAACATCACGTTCTGGAAACCTAACGCCTCTTTTTCCCGATATACTCTTTTCAAAAATAAGTCTCATAAAATTTCTCCTAACGACTCGGCGAAAAAATCTATTTCCTTTTTTGTTCTTTTTTCGCTTAAAGCTACCAGTATACAATTTTTCATATTTTTGTAATAACGTCCGAGAGGGAATCCTGCCATTATTCCCTTATGCACAAGTTTGCTGATAACATCTTCTGCATTGGCTGGAAGTTCCAGTGTGAATTCATTAAATATTGGGCTGTCAAATTTCTGCTTTATTTCAGGTATTTCCAAAAATCTTTTACGGGCATAACATGCCTTGACATTGCAGAGTTCAGCAAGTTCTCTCAATCCGTGTTTGCCTACCAGTGTGAGATATACCAATGCAGAAAGAGCACAGAGAGCTTCATTAGAACAGATATTTGACGTGGCTTTTTCCCTCCGAATATGTTGTTCCCTTGTCTGAAGCGTAAGAACAAATCCTCGCTTGCCATTCTTATCTGCTGTTTCGCCTACAATGCGACCTGGCATCTGCCGAATGTATTTTGAGCGTGTCGCCATCAATCCGAGATATGGACCACCAAAACAAAGCCCAAGACCCAAGCTCTGACCTTCACCTGTAGCAATATCCACATTCATTTCTCCCGGAGATTTCAGTATTCCCAAAGACACAGGATACGTTGAAAGAATTATTAAACTGCCTGATGTATGAGCTAGGTCAGCCAGATCGCTTACATCATCTATGCATCCGAAAAAATTCGGGTTTTGCAGTACTATACAGGCAGTATTATTATCCAGTTCGGATTCTATTGTTTTTCTATCTGCTCTGCCGTCTTTTCCTACAGGCACATCTATAGATTCAAAATTCAGATTTGCGGCATAAGAGTGTAACATCTTACGATATATAGGATTTACTGCCTCATCTACGATTATCTTTTTTTTTCGTGTAATTCGCACAGCCATCATTATTGCTTCACAAATCGCAGTTCCTCCGTCATATAAGGAAGCATTAGTTACATCCATTCCTGTTAATGACGAGATAACAGATTGATATTCGTAGATGGATTGAAGTGTTCCTTGTGAAACTTCTGCCTGATATGGAGTATAAGCAGTATAAAACTCACTACGTGATGTAATTGCCCCTACAGCTGCGGGGACAAAGTGGTCATAAAAACCTCCACCGAGAAAGCAAATCAAATCAGTGATGTTTTTTGAGGCAAGCTCTTTTATGAAACGTCGGACTTCCAATTCTGATTTACCCTTGGGAAGATTAAACGAAGAAGACATTAACTCAGGAGGGATATCTTTAAATAGTTTCTCAATAGAGTTTAATCCTAATTCAGCCAACATTTTTGCTCTTTCTTCATCTGTATTGGAAATATATGGCATTAGTGTTCCTCACCTTTTTCATTTAGAAAACCTTCATATACAGACGCATTCATTAGAGATTCAAATTCATTCTTATTCTCTATTTTTATTTTTATCATCCATCCCTGTTCATAAGGATCTGTATTTAACAATTCTAAATTATCTGTAATCTGCTGATTTGTCTCGATCACCTCTCCAGTTACAGGAGAGGTCAAATCAAATACTGCCTTGATAGATTCAATAGCTCCAAAAGGAGAGTCTTTTTTTATTTTATTGCCAGCTTCAGGTAATTCCAAAAAAGCAATATCTCCTAGCTGCTTAACAGCATGATCCGTAATTCCAACAATTACCACGTCTGTGTTTTCTTCCATCTTTGCCCACTCGTGTGTCTTTGTGTATTTTAATTCATCTGGAAACATGTTTTCCCCTCTTTCTTTTTGGCATAAAGCAGGACACAATAACTCCATCTATTCTTCTGCCTCTGACATCAATATTTAGAATGTCGCCTATCTTGAGATTACTGTCAAGAAGTCCCAGACAGATAGCATGCAGCCTCTTTATATTGTTTTTCATGTATGGCACCATGGTGCCGCTTGTTATAAATCCTACATATTTTTCTTTTTTAAACACCTTACATCCTTCTCTAGCAATTCCTTTACCCAACACAGCTACAGACATAATAGTTCTTGGAAGATTTTCTATGGAGGAATATTGTTTTGCGAGCGCTTTCTTCCCAATAAAATTATCTTTTAATGACGAGAAACTAACAGCGAACTTAGAAAGCGGACACGAAAAAATAGGTATTTCTTTCCCTTCCTGGTCAATGCCAAGTTCATGTCCATATAAAGGCAGACCGGCTTCAAGTCTTAGTGTATCTCTGGCTCCCAAACCTACTGGGATCGCTCCATTTTTGAGCAAAATATCCCATAGCATTGGGCCGTTTTCTCTTTTTGTGAAAAGCTCAAAACAGATAGGTTCTCCTGTATAGCCTGTGCGCGCAATTTGAACATCATATCCATTTATTTTTGCATTACTGAGCGCGTTTCTCTTTTGCTCTGGAAGACTGCCTGAATTAATAATACTAGTAAGAATATGTTCTGAGATTGGTCCCTGAAGAGCGAGCATAGCTATATCTTCAGATTGATCTATTATTTCTACTTTATTAAAATCTTTGATTATGCCTTTAAAATGTTTCCAGTCTTTTTCTCTATTTGACGCATTTACTACAAGAAGATATTTATCATCAGAGAAGCGGTAAAGATAGGCATCGTCAATTGCGCCACCTACAGCATTTGGAATAATAGTATATTGAGAGTGGTTTATATTCAGAGAAGAAGCGTCATTAGAAAGAACATGTTGAAGAAATGGAATAGTATTTTTTCCGCGAAATAAAAATCTTCCCATATGAGAAACATCAAAAAGTCCTGCTTCTCTTCTAGTTGCAAGATGTTCTTCTACAATTCCTAACCTGTAGTATAGAGGCATTTCCCACTCTTCAAACTCTATCATATTTGCTCCAAGAGCCACATGTCTGTCATAGAAAAGAGTTCTATGAGATTTGGTCATTCTAACAATCTCCCGAATTGCCTAATCAAAATTCACACGAAATTGTATCATTGCCTCACGTAAAAATCTACAATTATATTGCAAATGAGCAGGATTTATATTATACTCCAAATTCAATAAGGGAAAATTTAATTTTGCAGATGGAAAATAGAGATAAACAAGTAGGTCTAAAGAGTTTCATAATAGGCGCGTTGCTGTGTTTTCTTATACCGGTAATGGCGCACTACTCCATAGGTATTGTTCATGGCTCCTATATGGCAATAGACTTCATGCCTGCAGGAGCAATATTCCTGTTTTTCATACTGGTTGGTGGAGTTGCGGTTATACTCAAATTAATAAGTAAGAGAATAGCTCTTAATTCATCAGAGCTTCTGGTAATATACATCATGATGCTTGTAACCTCTTCAGTAGCAACAATGGGACTTGGCGCGCAGCTATTTCCGATAATCACAGCGCCATTCTACTTTGCAACGCCGGTAAACAGATGGGCAGAGTTAATACAACCGCATATAAAAAGCTGGATGGTGCCGCAGGGCAAGGAGGTAATAAGACAGTTCTATGAAGGCATGCCAAAGGGAGCGAGTATACCATGGGCAGCATGGCTCAAACCGATA
>JAUWOV010000054.1 GCA_030611945.1 bacterium
GAGTGTAAGTAATTTGCCTTTTTTAATTATCTTCTTAATTTCAATGTCCTGGTCAACCATTGCCTCTGCTAATTTTGTGGAATGATTGTTCTGTTCTGCTGCTGCTCTGAATGCTGAGCGCACAAAGGATATTTCCTTTTCACCTGTTTTTTGTTGATTCATGCCGGCAAAACCAATTTTAACAGGAGAAGCCGCGCCTATCATACTGCCCGGTGCAACAATTATATGTTTACAAGATAGGGCAATAAGCGCCCCTGCGGATATGGCTCTTGGATTCACATATGCTATAGTAAGCATCTTGAGATTCGAGAGAGCGTCTTTCATATCTACCGCTGCGTCAACCCTGCCGCCATACGTTTCAATATCCAGAATTACTGCCTTAGCATCTGCCTTTTCCGCTTCCTGAACCGAACGTTTAACAAAGCTTGCAAGCCCCAGATCAATTATTCCATGAACAGGGATAACGTATACATCTCCGTCTTCAGCATGTAGGAATTGAGGATATGGGCATATTAAAGTAAGAAACAGCAATAATAAGATAAAACTTGTTTTAACTTTTTTCATTCCTATTCTGGCATACCTTTTGTTTTAGATGATTCAAAGTAGCGAAAAATGACAGTTACATACATCTTTTCCGACCAAACCTAATTGCGTTGAAATTGTAGCGGATAATTTAATTTCCACTATGTTATTTTAAAGTACGACTTTAAATTGTCAAGGCTCTTTTGTGGAAAAAAATACTCAAGACATCAAATCTCTAAAATCTCAAGTGCTTTTTGGGCGTCTTCTTCTTTGACTAATAACCGTGTTCCGTTAGTACCAAGCAGTAAATGAGGCCGCATGCCGCCGCAATCATCAGCAGAAACAACAGCTTCAATACCACTTGACTCAAGGAGACCTTTTACGAGCTCAGCTTCTGTGCGGTTATTATAATTTTTAATACAAATTACATCTGCCATTTTTTGTTCTCCTTATTCTCCAAAATTAAGCATATACTATAAGTGTTATAATTTACAAGACAAAAACCATTTCAAAACATCAAATCTGTCATTGCTTTATTCCCTCTCTTTTTAAGAGAGGGTTAGGGTGAGTTTTTCAATTACATCATCCAAAGAATTCTCTATTTCTTCATTTTTAAAACGAACAACTTTGATTCCCAACTGATTAATAATAAAGCTTCTGAATTTATCATAATCTTTCTGTTTCTCATGAATGTCGCCATCTACTTCAACGACTAATTTACATTCATGACAATAAAAATCCGCAATAAAGAAACGTCTCTGTTCATCATATTCAAAATTAATTGGGTATTGACGATAAAATTTCCTGTTTTTAATTCTTCTGTTTCTTACAGTTTGCCAAAGAATATTTTCTGCTTTTGTGCTGTTCTTGCGAAGATTTCTGGCAACTTGTTTAATTGTGTTTTTCAACTCATCCCCTGCCCCTTCTCTTTCAAGAGAAGGGAAAACAGCTTGTTTTGGAATAAATTTTGCTCAAAACATCAAACCTTTATTCCCTCTCTTCTCAAGAGAGGGTTAGGGTGAGTCCTATAAATTTATTTCCCAACACTATTATTTGCAGTACTAGATTAGCATAGATTCCTGCAGCTGCATCATCAAGCATCACTCCCCAGCCGTATGGGAGTTTCTCCAGCGATTTTGCGGGGAATGGCTTGAGAATGTCAAATACGCGGAATAATATGAATCCTGTTATGATATAAAATAAGCCGAAAGGTACCATTGCCAACGCTATGAGAATTCCAAAGACCTCATCAAGAACAAATTTCCTGCAGTCTTTTTTTTCATATACTTCTTCTGATTTTTTACCGATAAGAATTCCTGCAATAAATAATAAAGCAAGTACCGAAAAATATAATCCTGATGAACAATGGCGGGACAAAATCCAATACAAGCCCAACCCTGCCAAAGTGCCAATAGTTCCGGGAGCATATGGGGAATATCCAACAAAAAAGAATGAGGATATCAGTCTAATTAGAAGTTTCATTGGTGAGCAGCTTCTCTAATAAGGTCTTTGTGCTCAATCATATACCCTATCCCTGAGATGACAGAAAAGATCACCACAACACCCATGATCCATGTTAGGAGAGAGTGCATCCAAATGTCCAGCGGCTTAGCATGCCATAGGACATTTTGCCATGAATTAAAAACTATCATAGTATCTCTGACGCAAAGAGCAATAAGCGTTATTATTATAGCTGTGATCTGAGAACCTGTTTTATGCTTACCAAGAAGTCCTGCGCTTATTATGATGCCTTTCGTAGCTGCCAGATTACGAAGACCTGTAATGATAAATTCTCTACTTATTATTATAACAACCATCCATGAGGGAAAGAGTCCCATGCCAATGAACACAATAAGAGCAGACGTTACAAGTAATTTGTCAGCAACAGGATCCATTAACCTGCCGAAATTTGTTATTTTTTTTTCACGACGAGCAATAATACCATCAAAAAGGTCAGTAAGGGATGCCAGAATAAATATAAGCAGTCCCAGATATTTACCAATAGCAATGTAGATTAAGTCATTGGAAACATAGTTTATCAACAGAGCAATAATAAGAAATGGAATAGCCAGTATACGTATAAATGTTAATTTATTAGGCATGTTCATTATGAAGTTTTTATCCCCTCTTTAGTTACAATAACTTTTTTGAAAACCTCTCCCTTTTTACCAAGAATGGGCATTCTTTTGCCATTTAGCTGTATTATAACACCTCCTGCGTTTCCTATTCTGAAACGGAATTTTTCTTTGGCGTACCATACTTTCTCGTCCCCTTTATGTAGTGTGCCTCCAAATAATTTTTTGTCGTCAGCAAAGATTCTAAGCCATGTCTCATCTATTGTTGTGAATTTTAGTTCCAACAGCTCGCTCTTGCTTTTAACATATTCATCAAGAGTAGACTGGTTTATGAGATTGGTATCCTCTGTTACTAACGGCGAATCCGCTATAACCAGATCAGAATAATCACGCGTTTTTTCAGGCGTGACTTTGTTAACAATATTAACAAAATGTCTGACTGCAAAAATGATTGTTATGGATAATATTAAAGCCAATCCTATGATAGAGAAAAGCAATATCTTCTTTTTTGTTTTCTCGTCTGTATTTTTTTCTCTATAGCTCTGAGAAGATTTAGAGTCTTGATCATACTGGGTTAAGAGTTTCTCCGTATCTAAGCCAAGAAAACTTGTATATCCTCTTAAGAATATTCTTGCATATTCCGGTGATGGCAGACTGTCAGTAGTGTCATTCTCCAATGCTTTAAGATATGCAGGACTTATTTTTATTTGCGCGTATACATCTTGGAGCCTTAATTTTTTTTCAAGTCTAGCTTTTTTTAAGACCTTTCCAATAGATTCCATAATTGCCTAAAATTTTCTTAGTTGTTTTAATAACTTGGTTATTTTAGATTTAATAACTACTCTATCATCCTTAAATATTCTATATTGTTCTTTAATATAATCTGATATTTTACCTGATTCTTCCAGTTTTTTATATCTATTATCCAATTCAGAAAGCTGCGCCTGAAGAGAATTAACACTCTCTCTCAGCGAATCCCTTTCGTTTTTCATATCCTGCGTTTTTTGAAGAGCATCCTGAATTTTTTGATCTAAAACTTCTAATTTCTCGTCCAGCATTTTTCTACTTTCTTAAAGCAACATTTAATTGTGATATAAGCTGACGTTCTATGTTTGAATGAGCTTGATTTACTTCCTCATCAGTCAATGTTCTTTTATTGGAACGATAGCAAACCGCATAGGCCATACTTTTATGTGTAGATGAAATTTGTTTGCCGCGATATATATCAAACAGTTTAATATCTTTGACAATCTCTCCACCAGCTTTCCACATTATATTCATAATATCAGCATTAGATACATTTTCTTTAACAGTAAAAGCTATGTCGCGTTCACTGGATGGGTATTTAGGAATCTCCTTAAAAACAGGGGATAAATTTATGTATTTTGATAAATCAAGGAACACAATCTCAAGCAGAAACACCTTTTCGTCAATATTGTATCTCTCCAGTACATTCCTGCTGACTTCTCCTGTTATGCCTACTCCGCATCCCTGAACATCTATGCTTGCTGAGCAATCTTGAGTAAATACTTGGTGTTTTTTATAGCATAAGCAATGGTCTTCTATTCCAAGTTTATGCAAGATTATTTCTAATATACCCTTAATATCAAAGAAAGAAACGTTTCCAACAATTCCACAGCACAAATACGTCTTTTCGTGGTATGAAGAATTATTTTCAAAGAATACCTGTCCAAGTTCATATAATTTAATTTCAGTAATAGACCTATTTAAGTTTCTCTTAATTACACTCAGCATCTCAGGTATCAGGCTTGTTCTCATTATATTTTGGTCATCTCCCATGGGATTAGTAATTTTTACTCCATCAGAAGACAGACCCGTTTTATACAAGTTTTCTGGGTTTGTAAAACTTGAGGTGTATATTTCGGCCATGCCGCATGAACACAATATGTTTTTCAGAGCATCTGTTTGCTTTTCAAACTCTCCTTTGCCACATGAACTGGTTTGTCCTCGAGGCATTGTAGTATCAATATTATTATATCCGTAGATACGGGCAATTTCTTCAACCAGGTCTATCTCCCGGTTAATATCATGGCGATATGTAGGGACAAGTATCTTGATGCTATTCGCATTATGTTGTTTGATCTCAAAACCAAGATTTAAAATTATACTTTTTAACTTGTTTTTTGGTATGTCAATACCAAGAATTCGTTTTATTTGCCGGATTCTAAGTTGTATGTTTTGTTTCTTGAATTTCTTTGGATAGATGTCCACAATACCCCTTACTGATTTTCCCCGTGCAATCTTCTCTATGAGATAAGCGGCTCTATTAAGCGCAGACACAACTCCATTTGGATCAACGCCTCTTTCAAAACGATATGATGATTCTGAAGACAGTCCTAATGTTTTAGAGGTTCTTCTTATGCATCCTGCATTAAAATGAGCGCTTTCCAGAAATATATCTGTTGTCTGCTCATCTATCTCGGAGCCAATGCCTCCCATGATACCTGCAATAGCAACGGGTCCTTTTTTATCTGCTATTACAAGCATATCCCGAGAGAGCTGTCTTTTGCTCTCATCCAGAGCAAGAATAGATTCATTTTGTTTTGCTTCTCTTATAGTAATTTTCTTGCCTGTTATTTTATTGTAATCAAACGCATGAAGAGGCTGTCCTGTTTCCATCAGGACATAGTTTGTTATGTCTACAATATTATTTATTGAGCGAATACCAACCGCTTCCAGCCGCTTTGCGAGCCATGACGGCGATGGCGCTATTTTAACATTGCGAATTATTCTTCCTGCATATCTCGGACATAGGTAAGTGTTCTTTATTGATACATCTATTAACTTCTCGATTTCTTTATTTGCTCTGCATTCTTTTAATCCCTGAGGATACTTAACTTGTTTACTTGTAATTGCTCTAATCTCTCTTGCTATACCAATTATACTTAAACAGTCCCCTCTGTTTGCCGTAACTTCTATATCTAATACAAATTCATCAGGATTTGACTTTTGTATGTCAGCAACTTCCAGTCCTGACATGGTTAGTTTTTCTGCAATTTCCTCAAGAGATAATTCTATGTCTATATATTCTTTTAACCAATTATAGGGTACTTTCATTATGTCTCCGCTAAAACTGTCTTAGAAATCTTAGATCATTCTCAAGAAACATTCGTATATCGGGGATATGGTATTTTATCATAGCAATTCTTTCAATACCCATACCGAACGCAAATCCGCTGTATTTTTCTGCGTCATAATGCACCGTCTTGAATACTTCAGGGTCCACCATTCCTGCGCCTCCTATTTCAAGCCACCCTGTATTCTTGCATATTCTGCACCCTTTGCCTTTGCAATTAACACATGAGAACGCATACTCTGCGCTCGGTTCAGTAAAAGGGAAAAAGTCAGGTCTAAATCTGATTTTTGTTTGCCTGCCAAATAGCTGTTTTGCAAATACTTCCAAAACACCCTTCAAGTCTCCAAATGTGATATTTGTATCTACAGCCAGTCCCTCTACTTGATGAAATATTGGAGAGTGTGTAGCATCAACTGCATCTCTTCTGAAACATCTGCCTGGAGCAATTACCCGGACAGGAGGCTTTTGCTTTTCCATAACGCGAATCTGAACAGGGGACGTATGTGTGCGCAGTAAGTCTTTGCTTGTTATATAAAATGAATCATGTTCGTCTCTTGCCGGATGATCTGCCGGTGTATTAAGCGCTTCAAAATTATAATATTCTGTTTCTATCTCAGGACCTGTTACTGTCTCAAATCCCAGTCCAAAGAATATCTCTTTGATTTCCTGAGTAATAAGTGCAAGAGGATGCTTGCTGCCAACAACAGGTTTTATGCCAGGCAAGGATATGTCTAATTTTGCTTCAGCTCTTTTTGATGGCTTGATACTGGCAGACTTCTCACTAATTCTAGCGCTTATATTAGTTTTTAAATTATTTAGTAATTTACCAAATACCGGTTTTTGGTCATTTGGCAAAGCTGAAACTTGTTTTAATAGAGAGGTAATAATTCCTTTTCTTCCAAGGTATTTTACTCTTATTTTCTCTAAATGCTCAGGAAGAGAAATGTCCTTAATTTCAGAATTGAAGTTTTTTTCTGTTTCTTTTATCTTTGCTTTCAATATTCGTCTCCATATACGATACGCAAAAATGTCTGCTAATTCTAGCACCTTGGGAAATTTTGTCAATGACCTGCGCAACCAATAGCTTTAGCTGTCGGGGAGCCAAAGAATACGAATGGCAGAATGACACGCGAGATTGCCACATCGTCCCGAAAGCATTCGGGACTCCTCGCAATGACTGAAAATATCAAACTTGTATTTTAAATTCAATTTATATAAAGTGTAGAGCATGGATAATCGCACAGCGCTTATAATTTTAAATCTGATTCCCGGCTTAGGACCAATTGGTATACAAAACTTAATAGCTAAACTTGGAGAGTCGAGAGCGATATTAGAAATATCAGGGGATGAATTAAGAAAAGCCGGCGGACTGAGAGAAAGCGTTTTAGATAACATAATACATTGGGAAAAGATTGTTGATATAGAGCGGGAATTAGTTTTAATTAAAGAGAAAGGCATAAGAATTATTACAATCCTTGATGATGAGTATCCTTTTTACCTAAAGAATATCCATTCTCCGCCAGTCGTTCTCTATATCAGAAGCAGCTCTTCTTTTGAGTTTATTCCGTCAATAGCTATAGTTGGAACAAGAAAAGCCTCTCCATACGGCGAAAAAATCACAAAAGAGCTGAGTGCGGAGCTTACCCTGCGGGGATTTATAATTGTGAGCGGAATGGCAAGAGGAATAGACTCCATTGCTCATAGGGCAGCTCTTGACGCAGGAGGGAAGACCATTGCTGTTTTAGGCTGCGGAGTGGACATTGTATATCCAAAAGAGAATGAGGAGCTTGCTGAACAAATTCAGAAACAGGGAGCTCTGATCTCAGAATTCGGTATGGGAACCTCTCCATCAAGAGAGAACTTTCCAAGAAGAAATAGGATAATTAGCGGGTTATGTATTGGAGTAGTTGTTACTGAAGCCTCAGCGCGCAGTGGTTCGCTTATTACAACCAGATTTGCTTTAGAACAAGGCAGGGAGGTTTTTTCTGTGCCGGGAAAAATCAATGCGCAAAATTCGGAAGGGGTAAATGGATTAATAAGAGACGGCGCAAAACTGGTTCAGAATGTTGAGGATATACTTGCTGAACTCCAACCAACAACGTATACGAACAAAATAACGCGTAAAAGAACCAAAGAGAGCATACCTTTAAAGCCGGCGAATTTATCTCCCGATGAAAAAAAGATATATGAGACCCTGTCTGATGAACCTGTTCATATAGATAAAATTATGGAGAACACGCAATTCTCAATAGGTACTCTATCGCAGATTCTCTTGACCTTGGAGCTTAAAAAGATTATAAAGCAAATTCCGGGGAAAATGTTTATAAGGATATAAAATATGGCTAAATCACTTGTCATTGTTGAATCGCCTGCAAAGGCAAAAACAATTAATCGTTATCTAGGCTCTGGTTTTACTGTAAAAGCGTCCATGGGACATATTATAGACCTGCCTGCAAAAGAATTCGGAGTGGATATTGAGCATGATTTTAAACCTAAGTATGTTGTCATAAAAGGCAAACAAAAAATCCTGAAAGAACTAGCTGCGCAAGCGCAAGCGGCTAGCACAGTCTATCTCGCAACTGACCCGGATAGAGAGGGCGAAGCAATATCATGGCATTTAAAAAACTCAATATGCAAGAATAAAAAAGTTTTGCGCGTTCTTCTTCATGAAATTACCTCATCTTCGGTGAAGTCTGCTTTTGATAATACGCTGGATATTCAAATGGATAAAGTAAATGCTCAGCAGGCAAGAAGAATTCTGGACAGAGTTGTAGGATATAAGATCAGTCCTGTTCTGTGGAAAACAGTGGGAAGGAACTTAAGCGCAGGAAGAGTTCAGTCAGTTACTGTAAGAATTATTATTGACAGGGAGAGAGAGATTCAGAAATTCAAGCCTGAAGAGTATTGGTCGATAATAGCTGACCTTGAAACTTCTGCCTGCGAAAATTTGAAAGCAAAATTATCCAAGATTAAGGTTACAAACAAAGCGCAGGCGGACAAAATATCTGAGGATATTAAAAATGCGAAATTTGTCGTATCAAAGACGAATGTAAAAACTCAGAAAAGAACGGCGTCTCCTCCATTCATAACAAGCAGCCTTCAGCAGGAGGCGAGTTCAAAACTGCGTTTTTCATCTACAAGAACCATGAGAATTGCGCAGCAGCTCTATGAAGGGCTTGAAACAGGTGAAGGCACAGCAGGATTGATCACTTACATGCGAACGGATTCCGTGCGTGTATCAGGGGAAGCTGTTAATGCAGTAAGAAATTACATAAAAAACAAATATGGAGAGCAGTATCTGCCATCTAAGCCTAATTTTTATAAAAGCAAAAAGACAGCACAGGATGCGCATGAAGCAATTCGCCCGACAAGCGCTTCAAGAGATCCTGAAAAAATCAAAAAATTCCTTACAGATGATCAGTTTAAGCTGTACAGGCTTATATGGAATAAATTTGTTGCAAGCCAGATAGCGCCTGCAGCTATTCAGCTTACGGTGGTAGAGATTCAAGCAGGCGACTATATATTCACCGCTTCAGGCTCAACTGTCTTATTCCCTGGATATATGGCAATACAGGGAAATAACACTAAAGAAGATGAACCGAAACTCCCTCCTCTAAAAGAAGGAGATATATTAAAATTGCTAAGGCTATTACCTGAGCAGCATTTCACAAAGCCGCCTTCCAGATATACAGAAGGCACCTTGATACGCACATTGGATGAGAAAGGGATAGGAAGACCTTCCACTTATGCGCCGACAATTAATACTATACAGAACAGAAAATACGTAACAAAGATAAAAGGATTCTTTCATCCTACAAATACAGGAGTTCTTACAAATAATTTTTTAGTTGAAAAATTTTCCGACATCCTTGACATAAAGTTTACTGCAGATATGGAATCACTTCTGGACCTGATTGAAAACGGCAAAAAAGACTGGCTTAATGTACTTAAGCAGTTTTATGCGCATTTTGAAAAAGACCTTATGCAAGCTGGAACTCCGGAAAAAAGCAATGCAAAATGTGAAAAATGCGGAAGCTCTATGGTTATTAGATGGAGATTTGGCAGAAAGTTCTACGCATGCAGCGCATTTCCAAAATGCAGACAAACAAAAGCTATTGAAAATGATGATCCGTTGATAAAAGACATACCCGCACAGGAAACCGAATATAAGTGCGAGAAATGCGGGAGCCCTATGCTAATAAGAACATCCAGAGGCGGACAATTCCTAGCATGCAGCAGCTACCCTAAATGCAAGAATACAAAGAGTCTTGATAAGAAAGGAAAGATTGTGGAGAGAAAACCTCCCGAAGAATCGGATCAGGTCTGCGAGAAATGCGGGAGTAAAATGCTGATAAAAACAAATCGCAGAGGACAAAAATTCCTAGCATGTAGCGGCTATCCTAAATGCAGAAACGCAAAACCTCTGCCAAAATTAAATTAAACTTTTTTCTTTAGATTCTATTGATTTCAGTTCAGCAGTTACTATTTTTATTGTATCCCGAGCGCTTTTGGGAGTAACTATTTCAGGCTCTTTGCCTTTTTCTATACAGTCTGCGAAATATGATAGCTCCTTTTCATATGCATCTTTTGTTTCAAGTTCTGGAACGAATGAATCCTTGTCTTTTGGATATATCGTGATTGAAGGATTATTCTTTGTTGAGAATATAATAGTTCCTCTCTCAAAACATGCCCTAAAACCTGCTTCAAATCCAAATCTTCCCTCGACAGCCCAGTTGCAATCCACTGTTACAACAATATCTTTATCGTACAGATATTGAGTTGACAATATATCAATTCCACCGCCTTTTATCGCATTTGCTCCAACACTATATACAGCTTCCGGCTTACCCAATAGATAATTCACCATATCCACATCGTGAACGTGCAGATCCAGTATTGCTCCACCGCTTTTACTTCCTTGTTCCAGCCAGTTATTCCATGACCATGAAGGGGGTTCACATGCCCGAAGCATATATAATGACAGAAGCCTGCCAAACTTGTTCTGAAAAACATAATCCTTAAGTATTTCATATTCATTCCAGAATCTGATGCACTGAGCGATCATGAGAAACCTGCCGCTTTTTTTCTGAGCTTCAATCATTGCGTCACATTCCTCAACATTCATAGCCATAGGTTTTTCACAAATTACATGCTTACCTGCATCGAGCGCTTTAGTTGTATATTCCTTGTGAAGAAATGTGGGCAGGCATATATCAACAAAATCAATACATTCGTCATTCAGCAGGTCGTCAATCTTCTCGTATGTTTTAATCCCTTCAAGATCAAACTTGTTCACTAACTCGCTTATTCGCACATCATTAACTGCGCCAACTTCTACATTATCTATATTCTTATAGCTATTAATGTGTCTTTCCCCCATATGTCCCATACCAATTATCCCAACTTTAAGCATCTTAATACTCTCCATTTATAGTTCTTGTAATTCTTAATCGCTCAAGTAGAGAACCTGTTTTGCCATATTCTCCTAAACTCAAGTCAGATACTACTACTCTGCCAATATGCTTTTCTGTCTTAGATGACCACTTCCCTTCAACATATGCCCATGTGTCATGGATAACATAATAATTGCCGTTATCCTTCCCCAGGTAGAGCATTATATGCCCAGGCATGTAAAGAATGGATATTCCTGATGGAAGTTTTTCAAGAACATCTTTTTCTTGCGCGCCGGATCTATCAAATCTTGCAACTTCCCTGCCTATTCTTGCTTGCCGGCTTGAGTTACGCGGCATCCTTATTCCAAAACACGCAAATATGTCCATTATGAATCTGGAGCAATCCCTTTCCCCTCTCATACCTCCCCAAGCATAAGGTGCGTGTAATAATTTAAAAGCCTGATTAATTACATTCCTTCTTGTATACAGAATATATCCTCTGTGCACATCCTCATAAGCTGGTATATACGCTTTTCTAAAAGACAATTTATTTCTTTTATTTGCAACAGGAAACGTAATAATAAAGTGGTTTTTTTTGACGCTCATTAAAGGAAAGCGCGTTCCCATCTGCGCGCTATCAAGAAAATTTTTACACTTAGAATCAGAGAATATATCAATCTTATCACCTGTTACAACAATAAACTTTTGAGCTTCGCTATACTCAGTAATATCCCCCTTATTATCTGATATCGCAAGATCTTCAGCATAAATCCAACCTGAGGTAATCTCTGTTTTAACATATGCCCATTTCTTATCTCTTGTCTCCCATAACAAAGCCAGAGGCTGCCCCACGTCAATAGCGCTGTCCTGGAATCTATCAAAATCACGGTTGTTTTTTCTGGACATAATAATCTCATCCGTGGGCAAGACGCGTAGGTTTGTCCTGCGAAGTGTGAGTCCAAACTTAACATTTATTTTGTCAGGGATTTTATTTAGGTCTATATTGTGGAATATGGTTTCAAAAAACAAACTGTCAACCCGCATATTATCAGTTGTATACAATTTTCTTCTTTGAATACATTTAGTTGAATTTAGCATATTTTTAGATAATCGCTTGCCTGATATTGTATTATCTGTCCGGATTACTTTTTCTAGTATTCTTCCTCTCTCGTGGTTAGTTCCATTGAATTTTTCAATTTCCTCTGCAGACATTATCACTTTGTCCGGATTATCTATCTTGGATATCCAATATCCAGGAGTGTGCATCTTTACTTTAACATGAGGCAAAGGATAAGGAGCTATGCAAAGCCTGGAAGCGCAGCCGGAGATAAATATTAAAAGCCAAATACTAAATCCGAATACCGAAATCCTAAACAAACTCAAAATTCTAATTTTCAAAATCCTAAACATTGTTTTTGTCATTTGTACTTTGGTCATTTGATATTGTTTCGTATTTAGTGCTTCGTGCTTAGAATTTGATTTCACCTGTCATAGCCTATATTCTCAAGCCTTTATTGTCAACCCAAATTCCTATTTAGACCGGCAAACACAGGGATCTAAAGAAAATTCGAGATTAGTTTTTACCTAATCTACTTATTTCTGCCAAGAATTTCCTTTCAAATCACTATAATTCACTCAAAGAACGTTTTATGCCTGGTTT
>JAUWOV010000097.1 GCA_030611945.1 bacterium
CTTGGCAATTAGCTAAAGATAAGGTGCCGAATCTGGACAAGCGCTTGCTTATGATTCCTCCTATTGACCTTGATACTGCGATTAGATTAGATCAGTCTTTTTCTGCCCAGGGGGGTAATGATGTGTTGACCGTTCCCTAAAGGGCGGAGGCAAGCACCGCCCCTACAATAGAATGTTGACGCCCTTACGTGTTATTCAGAATTGACAAGTTCTACAACTATGCTGCCGAAAGTTATCTTCATCTGTACCTTGACAGGAATTTTTCTATCATCATCTGTAAGCCAGACCTTTATTCTGCGGTCTCCTACTTCAAGCACTCCTTCAAGATCCAGTTTTTCAAGTTTAGGTTCTATGAGTATTGTTTCATAAGACTTCTTTCCTACCTTGATCGTTTCTTTTTTTAGAACACTCACTCTTAATCTGTGATTTTTTCTATTATCATAGGCATTGAGAATTAGAGTCTCTCCTACAACTAATTTTTGCGCTCTTATGTAGTATAAACATGCGAAAGGATCCTTTGCTTCAGGAAGTATCTCTATGGTTTTTTTATTTACGTATGCCTGATGTTTTTCCTGATCAAAACGAGTTGTTTCCTTCTTCTTATAAAATCCCTCCCTAAAATCCTTAATGCATTTCAAGGAGTATTGTTTTTCTTTATCTATATAGGATTCCATGCGGTCTCTTATTTTACATATAACGGAAACCAGCCCTGCTGAATCCCCCCTTGCTTTAATATGCATGACTTCTCTACCTTCAATATCTAATATCTCAGATAATTCCAAGCTTCCGGATCCAGCCTTTATCTTAAGCCAGCTAATTTTATACTCAAATTTCTCACCTTCAACAAAAACTGTCTGAGCATTGCCAATTACAGAATGCGTAATAATTAATGCAGATAAGAAAATAATACATGAGACTAAATTTTTAATTATCAAGCAATTCTTTATACACATTTTCTATCCTGTTCATCATATCTTTAATGTCAAACTTCTTTCTTACAACCTTGAGCCCTTCTTTCCCCATATATTCTGTCTTTTCTTTATCATTTATCAGTTCTAATAAGCCATCAGCAAGCTCCTCAGCATCTCCGGATGGAACTAGAATACCTGTTTTGCCATGGTTTACAATCTCAGGAACGCCCCCTACATTAGAGGCAACAACTGGTTTCCTCTGTGTCATTGCTTCAATTGCCGACCTTCCAAAAGATTCCTTTAAGGTTGGAAATGCAAGTATATCTATTGCTGACATTACATTTGCTATATCATTCCTGAAACCTGCAAAAATGACATTTTCCCTTAGATTCAACCTTCTTATAAATGCTTCACAAAGTCCTTGATCTCTTTCCCTGCGAACTTCACCGGCAATAAGAAACTTAACATTTTTATTTTTCTTCAAAATAATTGATGCTGCCTTCAGAAATACATCATGTCCTTTAAGTCTACTTATCTGTCCAACAATACCAATAACTAATTCCTTCTTGGAAATATTTAGTTTCCCTCTAATATCTTCGCTGGATTTGAAACTATTTAGATCAATGCTGTTATTAATAACTAGCAACTTTCTGCTTTTATTGTTTATGTCTTTAAATGGCTTTGCAGCTGCATTTGAAACCGCAATTACTCTATCAGCATATTTTAATAAATATTTACCTACCTTATCAGGCTGAATAATATCTCTTATGTGCGAGATTACAGGGGTTTTTCTAAATCTACATGCTAGAATACCATACGGAGCATCGCTATGAGAGTTACTATGCACAAGGGAGATTCTCTCCTTTTTTATCAATTTGGCAAGACACATAACAGTAGAAGGAATCCATGGAAAATATTTCCCCTTTCTCCATAATCTCATTCTTATAATTCTATACGGAATTTTTATTTCATCCAGTTTTTCTGTCAAATGACCTCTGGACGAACATACAACAATCGGGGAAAAAGTTTCTTTATCCAAATGAGTTAGTATATCAAGAAGACTTCTCCGCGCTCCCCACAGATTAACGCTGCTGCTTAGATAGAGTATTTTATGCAACATCTGGTATGTGCTTTCTTATCAGATCTTCAAAAAGATCTTCTGTTTTTTTAATGAATACAGGCGCATCAAACTGTTTTCGCACCCATTCTCTCCCTGCATTACCCATTCTTTCAGCTTTATCCTTATTCATCAGCAAATCAATTACTGCTTTGGCAATGGCCATTTCATCTTTAGGAGGAACAAGTATGCCCGTCTTATCATTAATCACGACTTCAGGAGTTCCGCCTACATTTGTTGCTACCACAGCAACACCACAAGCCTGCGCTTCAATAACAGAACGAGGCAAACCTTCGTAGTAAGACGGCAAAACAAAGATATCAAGAATATGAAGTATCTCTGGAATATCCCGCCTCTGCCCTGCAAAAATAATTTTATCTGCAATCCCAAGGTTATTAGCTAAGTCCTTGAGTTCATCAGACATATATCCGTCTCCCACAATTAAAAATTTTAAATTTTCATGAAAAGCTCTCAACACCATGGAAGCAGCTTTAACAAAATACGGATAACCTTTTAATTCTACAAGTCTTCCCACAGTGCCTACGACACAACAGTTTTCATCAATCCCGAATTCTTTTTTTTTCTTCTGTTTGTCAATGTTCAGGTTAAATTTTGACAGATCCGACGCATTATGGACTAAACTTATTCTATCCTCCCCCAAATTCAACTCTTTCTGAGTATGCCGTTTAACTTCTTCCGACAATGCGATTATCTTTTTCGGAACATGTTTTAATAAAAAATTATACTGCCATATTGACGTTCCTCTCTTCTTCTCCCCAAACCTGTCTGTATTCATTAATGTATGCATTGTAGTAACAACTATAGGAACTCTCCCCAGCCATCCTGCAACGCAGCCCCTTCTATCTGCAAGCATATTATGAGTATGGACAATATGAATTTTATATTTTTTTATTATGCTCAAAAGCTTAAGAATAGAACCTGGATTATGTCTAAGCTCTACAGGAATCACTTCAAATCCTTGTTCTTTATAATATGAAACTATTGAGCCGGGACGAGTTACCATAATAACTCTGTATTTATTTTTATCTAATCCTGCGCAAAGAATTCTTGTATGTTCCTGCGCCCCGCCTATTGCATCTTTGGAACTTATTATCTGAAGAATGTTTATACGTTTCATAATAATCTATCCAGACTGTAATTGTATGTATTATAGCCCTATCTAATAAAAAATTGTAGAAAAATGTTAAATTTTAGTATAGAATCATAATTAAATGTTTAGGGGTATCATGTGAAAAGAATTTCGGAGCAGGAAAAGATAAGAGATGTGCTGGAAGAAACAATCAAGAATCTGAACGCTGAAAGAGGTTCTTTGATGCTGGTTGATAATGCCAGAAATGAACTGTATATTCAGGTCTCCTGTTCCACAAAATCTGAAACTAAACTCAAAGACAACGTATTAAGAACCACAAGAGTCAAGATAGGAAAAGGGATTTCAGGAATTGTCGCAAAGACACAGAAGCCGCTTATTATAAACGATATAAAGGATGTTTTAGGAAAATACCCTGATCTTAAATTAAAAACGGATCCTAAAAAATACAGAACTTCGCTTATTGTTCCTGTCATAGATAATGGCAGGACAATTGCCGTAATTAATATAATAAACAAACTGGATAATAAAAAATTTTCTGAGGATGATCTGCATCTTGCCACAATGCTTGCCAGATACTGCCGAACCAGCCTAAAACTTAAAGAAAAGAACGAACAGTTAATTCATATCAACGAAGTAATCCGAGAAATTAACAAGACAAATATTCTAACTGAAGTATATAAACTGGTAGTAAGAAAGGGCGCGGAAATCCTAAAATGTAAAAATGCGTCTATCATGTTAGTAGAACGTCATGAGAATAAACATCCGGTTCTAACCGTAAAAGAAAGCACGGACACGTCAATAGTAGGATGTGGAAGAAAGCTCGGAGAAGGAGTATCCGGCTGGGTATGGAAAACAGGAGAACCTGTATTAATCAAAAACATTAGCGATATGGGAAAAAATGGAAGATTCAAAATTATAAACAAACCAGGTTCCTTTATCGTTGTACCTTTAAATCTTAAATATAAATCGCCATACGCTCTTAATGTATCCCTAAAAGGACAATCAACGATAGGTGTGCTCAATTTTACAGATAAATTTGACAACACAGCCTTTACTTTTGAAGAGCTTGATTTGATAGTAAATTACGCAAATCTTGTTGCTATTGCTCTGGAAAAAGCGCACTTTTATAGGGATGCTAAACAGGCATATTTAACGACTGTGCAATCTCTAAGCGGAGCAATTGAATCTAAAGATACCTACACACGAGGTCATTCTGATAATGTGGCAAAATATGCTATTGATATAGCAAAAGAGCTTAAAATGGATAGTAAAGACATTGAAAATATTAATCTTGCAGCCACTCTGCATGATATAGGTAAAATCGGCATCAGCGATGTCATTCTCGCAAAACCCACCAGACTAACATCAAAAGAATATGAAGAAATAAAAAAACATGTTACTTATTCAGAATCGATACTATCCCATTCCCCTTTTCTTTATGATGTTCGGTATATAATCCGCCATCATCATGAACGGCTTAACGGCAATGGTTATCCAGATGGCTTAAAAGGGCAAAAAATTCCTCTGGGTTCAAGAATACTTGCTGTTGCAGATTCTTATGACGCGATGACATCAAAAAGACCATATAGAGACGCTATGCCAAAAGAGAAAGCAATATCAGAATTAGAGAAATGCTCGGGGAGCCAATTTGATCCCGACATAGTGAAAGCTTTTATAAGAACATTATAAATATTTCTCGTACAGAACAATCTCGCTGAGCGGCTTTCGCTCAAGATGTTTACCTGATTTGAACTCTTTTCCCGATGGATATCCTAAAGGAGTTAAACCTGCGACTTTAACACTGGAAGGAATATTCAGTATTTCTTTTATCTTGTTCTCATCAAAAGCGCCAATCCAGCAGGTGCCCAAACCTTCCTCCGCTGCCTGGAGCATAAGATGGTCAAAAACAATACTGATGTCAATCTCTTCACTTGTACCCAAATTCCTATTTAGACCGGCAAACACAGGGATCTAAAGAAAATTCGAGATTAGTTTTTACCTAATCTACTTATTTCTGCCAAGAATTTCCTTTCAAATCACTATAATTCACTCAAAGAACGTTTTATGCCTGGTTT
>JAUWOV010000099.1 GCA_030611945.1 bacterium
AAACCAGGCATAAAACGTTCTTTGAGTGAATTATAGTGATTTGAAAGGAAATTCTTGGCAGAAATAAGTAGATTAGGTAAAAACTAATCTCGAATTTTCTTTAGATCCCTGTGTTTGCCGGTCTAAATAGGAATTTGGGCTATAATGTTATATTTTTTATTCATTCCGCAATATGTTACCATAAATATGATAAATGACCAATAATAAGTGAATGGATACAAGCTGTATGTTGAGCCAACGAAAAGAAAAGACGCTGCACGATAGGATGGAACGACTTGGCATTAATGAATCAGATATCACTGAACGTTTTGTCCGTTCCAGCGGCGCAGGCGGACAAAAAGTAAACAAGACCTCAACATGTGTTTATCTTAAACATATCCCTTCAGGTATTGAGGTCAAATGCCAGAAAGAGCGCTCACAGGTGCTTAACAGGTTCCTTGCCCGCAGGATACTGGCTGACAAAATAGAACAGGTTCAGCTAGGCAAGAAAAGCGAAGAAGCGAAGCGCATTGCCAAAATAAAGCGACAGAAACGCAAGAGATCAAAGAGAGCAAAAGAGAAAATTCTCAGAGCAAAAAAAATTCAGTCGGAAAAGAAAAAATCCCGCTCGTTTAAATTAGAAGACGAATAAACCATTTCCAAACTTAATTGGTATGGCTATTGAAAAAAGATACACAATTCTGATATAGTCTTGTTATGGGAAGACATGAAAAGTTGTTACTAAAAATCCTGAGCGGTTCTTCAGACCGAAATATTGGTTTTAACGATCTTCGTAGTTTCCTGAAAAGAATGGGGTTTGAAGAATATACTAGAAGTAGTCACCATATGTTTAGAAAAGAAGGTATTGAGGAGAAGATTAATCTTCAAAAGGAAGGCAATAATGCCAAACCTTATCAAGTTAAACAAGTACGAAATGTTATCCAGAAATATGAGTTAGGAGGTTTATCTGATGCACAAGTATGAGGTCGTGATGTACTGGAGTGGCGAAGATGACGCGTTTGTTGCGGAAGTACCCGAACTTCCGGCTTGCATGGCTCATGGAAGCACTCAGGAGGACGCTCTAAAAAACATCAACGAAGCTATGCAACTTTGGATTGATACAGCACGTAAGCACGGTGATCCTATTCCAGAACCAAGATGCCATCGTCTTATGTATGCATAAAACAGCACTTTGAGAAAGCTGATTTTTGGCATTATGCAAAAATTGAATAAAATTTAGAGAATAATCAAAATGTGTAGGGACAGGGCTTGCCCCTGTCCGATACAAAATAATGAAAACAATATAAAAAATGGGCGTGATATCTATCAGATTAAACAAAAACGAAGAGAATGTCTTGAAATATCTTACTAATTTATTTGACAAGGACAGATCTTCAATAATTAAAGATACTTTAGTTGAAAAATATGAAGATTTACAGGATTTAAAAGCTATAAAGAAATTTGAAAAAGACGAAAAGAGTGGTAACGCCTCTTTTATATCTGCGGAGGACGCTTTAAAGGATATTTTGAAAAATTAAGAAAAAGGCTAAAATATTTTGCAAAACAAAACGAAAGAGGTGAAAAATGGGAAGGATAGTGACAACAGTTGATATTGAGAACGTTTCTGATTCAGGCACATCAATGAAGCTTGACGCTCTTGTTGATACTGGCGCAAGTTATCTTACATTACCGCATGCTTGGAAAGAACGTTTTGGGAAATTCAGTTCGGAAGAAACTGTTGAACTTCAAACTGCTACGCAAGAGATAGTGAAAGGAACTGTATGCGGCCCGGTAAAAATAAAAGTTGAAGGATTTAGGGCAATCTACAATGAGATTTTATTCCTGGATATGAAGCCGAATAACGGGGAATACGAACCACTTCTTGGGTATATTGCGCTTGAACAGTGCGGAGCCGCTGTGGATATGATTGGTCATCGCTTATTACCAGTAAAGTACATGGATGTAAAATAGTGCTTTGAAAAAGCTAACTTTTATGTGCAATAATTTTTAAAATAAAGAGCATCTTATAATAATTGGTATGTGAAAATAAAAATGAATAACGAATCTAAGAATATAAAAATAGAAAACTTACCGAAGACAAAAAATGACGCACTAAAAGTTGAGCTAGTTCCTATGCCCTCTGGCGATAACCCTTGGCATACTCAGGGAGAATACAGAAGAGAACAAAAACAGAACACTGCAAGATTTATACTTACAATTATTTCTTTAATTGTGTCCATTATCGGTGTTCTTGCGACCTCGATAGTTGCGATAATAACCATAAGAAATTTAGCAAGATAAAAAGGGATTGCTATGAAAATATTGGTTTCCAATATTTTCTATTCTTTTCCCTTTGGCAGGTGGCTTTGATTTCTGTGTTATGAGAACAAAATGAACATTTTGGTTAAATTAGTTATTTTGATGTTTGTGAATGCTCTGTCTTTTGTTATCCATGATTTTCAAAACAAGAATATATCAGAACGCCCCCATTATGTTTGTTGTCCAAGTTTTGGCTCATTGATAGGAGCTTTTTTAATGGCTCCACTATTTCCATTTATTATGCCGATGTTAAATTTAACAGCCGGAAAGCTTGGAAGAGGTGGGCTTGTAATGCTTGCCATTAAAGTATTCTATACTGTTGCAATATATTATTTTGTTGTTAAAAAATTTTCGATTGGTTCAATTATAGCTTTTATTTTATCGTTAGTTATTTTGAGAAAGACATTCAAATGATAATTTATCCTCCTAATCATTCGCTTTAGAAGATTTTATCTCGCACCGAAAACAGTGCATGTCCCGTGATGTTGATGTTGCGCAAAAATTAAATAAAATTTAGAGAATAATCAAAATATGTAGGGGACAGGTCGTGACCTGTCCGATGCAAAATAATAATAAAGCGATAAAGGCATTAACTCGAAAATCACGAAATCGTTTGGAAGATAATTATCGGGAGGGGGCAAGCTCCTCCCCTACAAAATCTGCTATCGTTGGTTCCGTTCAAATTCTTCCGTATTTCCTATTCAAATAAATAGTTGCTAGAACATCAAGCAGTTTATCTGGAAGAATACGTTTTAGATATGAGGCAAGGTAAGCCTCTTTAGTAACTAAATATCTGATCTTGGGTCTCTTACTCTCCAAAGCATGCTTAACTTTTTTATAAAGAGCATCAGGTCCGGGAATGTTCTTTTTTGTTTCCTTTGACCGCCTGTATTTACCCATTTTTTCGTATATGTCTTTGTAATGACTGTTCTCAGGCGGATTGACCTGGTTTTGAAAGATGGCTAAGGCGTTTTTACTGAAATCGCTTTTAATGGGACCGGGTTCAATAATAGAGACATTTATACCTGTGTTTCTAAGTTCAAGCCGCAATGCATCGGAGAGCGCTTCAAGAGCAAACTTTGATGCAGAGTACGCTCCCATAAACGGAGTGCTGAATCTTCCGGCAGCAGAACTTATATTAATAATACGGCCTGTTTTGTTCCTGCGGAATATTGAAATTATTTGATTAGTAAGTTCATGCACTCCGAACACATTGACTTCAAACTGCTTGCGCATAGCGTCTCTTGTTATATCCTCAAGAGCTCCTGAATATCCGCATCCTGCATTATTAATCAGCGCATACAGTTTTCCATCTGTTTTTTTGGAAACATCCTTAACCAGTTTTTCAATAGACTCTGAATTTGTTACATCAAGAAAAAAAGCATCAATTCCTTTGCTCTTCAAATTCTCAATATCCTCTTCCTTTCTCGCAGTGGCAAACACATTCCATCCATCCTTTTGCAAGGATTCAGCCATATACAACCCAAGTCCTGACGAACATCCTGTAATTAATACTGTTCTCATTTTCCTTTGTGCCTCTGTGCCTTTGTTACTTTGTGCCTTCTTACACATTAAACCTTATATCTATTATATCTCCATCCTCTACAATATATTCCTTCCCTTTAACATAGCATTTCCCAGCTTCTTTTACTTTTGCTTCTGTGCTAAGTAATATCAAATCCTCGTATTTAATAACCTGCGCTCTTATAAAGCCACGCTGCAGATCGGTGTGAATTGCGCCGGCCGCTTCAGGAGCTGTGGAATTTTTTCTGACCATCCATGCCCGAACTTCGTCTTTGCCTACAGTAAAGAACGATATTAATCCAAGTGTTTTATAAAATGATCTTGTCAGAGCATTGACTGCCGGTTCTTCTATCCCAAGCTCAGAAAGAAAGTCTTTTTGCTCTGCTTCCGGAAGAGAGGCTATTTCAGATTCTATCTTGGCAGAAACCTGCATTACTCCAATTTTCTGCTCCTCGTATTTTTGTTTTACAGAGTCAAGAAGACTCGTATCCTTTATATCTTCTTCTCCAATATTCAAAGCTATTATCATCGGCTTCATAGAAATAAACTGATACGCCAATATGAGTTTATTCTCTTCTTTATTCAGAGGCATGGTTCGGAGAGGCAGTTCTTTCTCAAGATGAACTTTTAGTTTTGAAAGGATTTCTTTGTCTTTTTCTCTTAATGTATCCTTTTTTCTTGAAAGCTCTTTATCTATTCTTTCAAGTCTCTTTTCTATAAATATCATGTCATTCAGAATTAGTTCTGAATTAACTGCGTCTATATCCCGAATGAGGTTAATTGAACCTTCCACATGATAAACTGATTCATCTTTAAATGAGCGGACTATATGACAGAGCGCATCCACATCCGATATCTTCGTAAATATCTCTCCGCTTGATACCGTTTCCTTTTCTATCTTAGGGAGAAGCGATATGTCTATTGTTGCAGGGACCTCGCTTTTTGGTGAATACATGGAAACAAGTTTATCAAATCTGGGATCCTTTACGCTTACAACCCCCAGGATTATGTCTCTTGAATTATCCGGTGTGTTGGATTTTTGTTGTGTCAGAACTTCAAATAGAATTTTTTTACCAACCTGAGGAAGCCCTATGATTCCTATTTTCATGCTGCTACTATAACAAAGGTCTCTTGTTTTTGTCAAAAAAAGACACATAGACAGAGGAGTATCCCCAAAAAGAACACTTGGAAATGGTTGTCAGGCTGTCAAGAGAAAAGTGCATTTTCCAGAGAGAAAGCCAGCAAGCCCTCCCGCTACCGTTTT
>JAUWOV010000100.1 GCA_030611945.1 bacterium
AAACCAGGCATAAAACGTTCTTTGAGTGAATTATAGTGATTTGAAAGGAAATTCTTGGCAGAAATAAGTAGATTAGGTAAAAACTAATCTCGAATTTTCTTTAGATCCCTGTGTTTGCCGGTCTAAATAGGAATTTGGGAAGATATTGAAGAATAGACAAATCATACTATAATATTACTGGGGGTGGTTGTATATGATCGCACTTGTAGAAAAAGTGTTTTTAAAAATTCAAGAGCGGTTCGGCAGATGAAATGCACGCAATACTTTATCCATACTCGAAAAAGGTCGGATAGGGTCTATATTAAAGATGAATGGATTGAACAGGTCATAGATAATCCTGTTCGTAGTGAAATCCAGTCAGACGGAAGAATTAGGAAATGGGCGAAAATTGAAGATGCAGGCAAGTATCTTCGTGTTATACTACTTGAAAACGGTGAAACCGTTCATAACGCATTTTTTGATAGAAAATTTATGAGAAGGAGGGAGGCATGAATATAAAATATTTTTCTGATACGGACACTGCTTTGGTAGAATTTTCAGATAATAAAATTAAAGAAACGCGGGAACTTTCTGAAAATGTCTACATTGATTTAGACTCTCAAGCGAATATTGTCAGCATGACTATTGAGCATGCAAAGAAGATGGCACATCTTCCTGATATTTCATACCAACAATTTGAAAAAGAAAAGATTACCGCATAGCTTCGCTTGCGTTCGCAATGACCAGTGATGAGTGAAAATACGGAATAATTAGAAATTGATAATTAAAAAGTTAGTAGTCGGGTTTCTTGAAACTAATTGCTATATAGTTGGATGCGAGCAAACAAAAAAGGCTTTTATAGTTGATCCGGGAGCAGAAAGCTCCAGAATTATAAAAGAAGTTAGATTGAAGCATCTAAATCCGGAATATATTATTAATACACATGGTCATGGCGATCATATAGGAGCCAATAAGAATATAAAACAGGAATTTGGTGATCTGAAAATAGCAGTTCACGCAAATGATAAAGATATGCTTATAGATGCTTCTAAAAATCTCTCAGCGGATTTTGCTATGAACTATGTATCTCCTTCAGCAGATCTTGTGCTTAACGGAGGGGAAATAATAGAAGTTGGAGACCTGCAGTTGGAAATATTACTTACTCCGGGACACACTCCGGGAGGTATTTCTATCTTCATAAAAAAAGAAAAAGCGGTATTTACGGGCGATGCGCTCTTTCGCGGCTCAGTAGGCAGAACGGACCTTCCTTCAAGTTCCGGCGCAGATTTAATAAGAGCTATTAAAGAAAAGCTCATGGTTTTGGATTCTGGTGTTGTCCTATATCCCGGACATGGACCAGATTCTACAATTGGAAAAGAAAGAGAAAGCAATCCTTTTTTTGCATGAATCAATTGCTTAACCAGTTTATAGATTATCTTTCAGTAGAACGAGGGCTCTCTGCTAATACATTAGAGGCTTACAAGAGAGATTTAACTAAATTCTTTGGTTTTTTGGATAGAAAATCCACTACCAGCATAGAAGGCGCAGGTCCCAGAGATATAATAGCCTATCTTATTTATCTTAGAAAAAGCAAGCTTGCCATACGTTCCATTTCAAGAAATCTGGTTGCCATAAGAATGTTCTATAAGTTTCTGGTTAGTGAGGATGTAATAAACGATGATCCTACTCTAAATCTGGATTCTCCAAAAACAGGTTTGTCTTTACCTGAAGTGCTTTCTCAGGATGAAATAGAGAGATTATTAAGTTTACCAAATAGTAAAGAGCAAGGAATAAAAGATAAAGCAATACTTGAGCTCCTCTATGCTACAGGTATGAGAGTATCGGAGCTTATCAATCTTCCTATTGATAATATAGATTTGCACGAAGGGTATCTGAAATGTATTGGCAAGGGCTCAAAGGAGCGCATTATACCTGTTGGCAGAAAAGCTCAAAAAACTGTTAAAAAATATATAGATAGAGTAAGAATTAAATATGTTCCCAGAGGTAACAGCAATATGCTTTTCATAACGCGGCTTGGCAGGAGATATACAAGACAGGGTATATGGAAAATAATAAAGAAATACTCAGGATTAATAGGGTCAAATAAAGAGATAACAGTTCACACATTAAGGCACTGTTTTGCTACACATCTTCTTTCTCATGGCGCGGACCTGAGGTCTGTTCAGGAAATGCTTGGTCATGTAGATATTTCCACCACTCAGATTTATACTCATATAGACAAAGCCCGCCTCAGAGAAGTTCATCAGAAATTTCATCCGAGAGGATAGTCTACATTGTCTTGAGCTTTTCCAATAATTCTGCCAGGCTTGACAATATATTGACAACAAACTTAGTTAGTGATAATATTCACAGGATTTGTGAAATTTATCACAAGGAATAAAATGGAAAGCTATAAAATTCCAAAGAAATCAGTAGAGAGGTTATCCATATATAAGCGGATTTTAAAGGTAATAATGGATGCGGGCTTTACAACTGTCTCTTCTCGTGAACTTGCGGAAAGAGCTGGGCTCAACTCTGCTCAAGTGAGAAAAGACCTTGTGTATTTCGGACAATTCGGAACACCTGGCATGGGATACCAGGTGTCAATGCTTCACAGGGCAATTACAAAGATAATGGGTTTGCATAAAAAAATTCCTGTGGCTTTAACTGGTGTTGGCAATCTGGGGCAGGCATTGTTGGCATATCCGGGATTTAAGGAACGCGGTTTTATAATAGAGGCTATTTTTGATAATGATCACGAAAAAGTTGGGAAGAAAAAAAATGGACTAAAAATACTGGATGAGAAGAATATCAGCAGCGAAATTAAAAAGAAGAAGGTCAGGGTAGGAATTATTGCAACGCCTCCATCTGCAGCGCAGTTCGCTGCAAATAAATTAATTGAGGGAGGCATTAAAGGAATATTAAATTTTGCGCCAATAGAACTTAAAGTTCCATCAGGAATAACTGTAGTTAATGTTGCATTGTGCGAAAAACTAGAAATGTTGTCCTATTATTTATCAAAAAGGAAATTGTTATGAAAATTAGAGATATTGTCCGCATTTTGGAGGCTGAAATATTGTGTTGTGAAAATTGTCTTGGAAAAGAGGTTTCGGATTTTGCGGCAAGTGATCTTTTAAGCGATGTTCTGGCTTATGAAAAGGAAAGCTATTTGCTTTTAACAGGTCTGACTTCTCAACAAGTTGTCCGAACAGCTGAGATAACAGGCGCTGTTGCTATTGTCTTTGTAAGAGGGAAGCTCCCTCCTCAGGAAGCGATTGGATTGGCGAAGTCTCATAATATTCCTCTTATAATGACAGATAAATCAATGTTTGATTCCTGCAGGAAAATAACTGAAGAACTTAGCAAAGAAAAGAATAAATGAATCTGTATAATCATTCTAAGGAAAAATTAACACTGGCCAACGAGTTGATATATGAGATCAAGGTCAAGGAAGCAATGTCAAAAAATTTATTATTCTTTAATGAAAATGCTACTTTCAGAGAAATTCAATTGGCGCTCAAGGAGAAAAAAATTTCAGGAGTTCCTATAATTGACGCAAGGAAAAATCTTATAGGTATTGTAAGCATTGACGATATCATTACGGCTTTTGATAAGAACTATGTAGATAATAAGGTTGGTGATTATATGACCAGAAACGTAATCACTATCCCCAAGAATTTTTCAGTAACTTCCGCAATCAACAGGTTGGAAAAATTTAAGGTGGGAAGGCTTCCTGTTACGGAATCTTCAAATAGCCGAAAAATTGCAGGCATAATAACTCTTAGTGATATTTTAAATAGATTATTGGTTGTGGTTCAATCAATTGCTGAGGAAGTTGAACAGAAAGAAGCAAAAAACACGCAGATCTCTGAAAATTTAATGAGAAAAATTTCTGAAAAATCGCTTAGGTTTGAGGTTAAAGGAGATGATTTTGACAACGCCGGCAGAGCAGCAAGCATAACCAAGAAGTACTTTCAAAAGATTGGGATCGGCAAAGATATTATTCGCAGGATTGCCATAGTCTGCTATGAAGTTGAGATGAATATTTGCATTCATTCATTAGGCGGGAGTATCACTATTGAAGTAGATGATAGCAATATTGTAGTTTGCGCTCATGATAAAGGCCCTGGGATTGCCGACGTAAAACTGGCGCTAAAACCGGGATTTACTACAGCTTCAGAAAAGATAAGGGCATTAGGGTTTGGCGCCGGCATGGGTCTTCCTAATATAAAACGTTGTTCTGATAAGTTAGAGATTGAATCTTCTTTAAAGGCAGGAACAATCTTAAAAGCAAAAATTAATTTAGGAGAGAAAAGATGAAGCTATCTGAGATTATTGATAAATGCAAGTTAGAGAAAATTGCCATATGTTCTGACTGTGAAATTGAGACAGGATATTGCAGCGATTTAATGTCTGATGTTATGGCTCATGCTGCTCAAAATTGCATCTGGATTACTATACAGGCTCATAAAAACAGTATCGCAGTTGCTCTTATTAAGGATATTCGGGCAATAATATTTACCAACGATGTACCAATTGAACGTGAGGTAATTAAAAAAGCCAAAGAAGAGAAGATTAATTTACTGAGGACGAAAA
>JAUWOV010000026.1 GCA_030611945.1 bacterium
AACATGATGCTTCTTTCTTTATCTCCTTAAATATTCCCGTAGATACTATTAATATTTTCCTGACCCCATCCCGAAAGCTTTCGGGATGGGGTCCCTTGTATCCTCCACCTAGGGGGTAAGGATGTATCTTACCATTTCCAGTAGTAGTAAATTTTTGTGTAGATTTTTAGATGAGGCAATGATACAATTTCATTATGCACTAGGAGATAGTTTTGATAGAAGAAGTAATAGAGAAGATAAAACAATCTGAGCAAAAAGCATCAAAGCTTATAGAAAAAGAAAAACAACAAACAGCCGCCAATCTAAAAAACGCTCAAAAGGATGCATTGGTTTATATTGAAAAGGCTGTTGCGAATGCAAGTCAGGAAGCAAAGAAAATACTGGCAAAAGCTGATATGCAAGCTAAAAACCAAGTCGAAAAAATACGCAAAAGTAATGAGGAATCTCTCTTTAAACTTGAGCAAAAAGCTCAACTCAAAGAAGCGAGCGCTATAAACACCATACTAGAAGAACTGAGACATTAATGGCTATCTCTCAAATGCAAAAGGTCAATATAATCGGAGTTAAATCTCAATGTCAGGATGTTGTCTCTTTTTTAGAATCACTTAATATCATCCAGATTAATCATATTAAGCAAAAACACGCTGAAAAACACAAGGATTTTCTAAAACCGGTTCAGGCAAATTTTGACCAATCCAAAAAAGAACTTTCTGAACTTCAGTCCACTATAGACTTTTTGTCGCGATTTATGGGGAAAACAGGTTTTGTTTCCAGTTTTACGGGTAGCAAGATACTGCTGTCAGCTGATGAGTTTGAAAAAACAGCTTTGGAATTTGATTATAGAAAAATACACAAAACCTGTATGCTCATTCAGCAGGAATTGCACAAGACAGAAAGAGAAATTGGTGTGCTCCATGCTCAATATAATCAGCTTCTTCCATGGAAACCACTCAGCCTCTCTTTAGACACATTCAATATAATTGACATTATCAAGTATGCGCTTTTAACCGGAACTACCGGTAAATTTTCTCATTTCAAAACTAATATGAGCAAAAAATTTCCCCTTTTACACTGTGAAAAAGTTTCGGACTATCATGAGACAGAAAACATTGTAGCCGTATATTACAGCGATCAGGAAAAAGAAATATTTAGCAAATGTAAGAAACTAGGAGTCGAAAGAGTGGACTTGTTTAATCTTAATGGAACAGTAAGTTCAAATCTCGAGAGAATATCCAGTGAGTTGGAAAGTCTTAAGTTAAAACATAAAACCCTTAGAGAAGATGTCTCTGAACTTACACCTCATTCAGGAAAACTAAAGGTTGCCTACGACTATTTTTTAAGCCTAAACGATAGAACATCCCTGCAAAATAAATTTTTGGAATCAAATAAAACTTTCTTGATTGAAGGCTGGCTAAAAAAAGATGACGTTAGAAAATTTAAAAAACAAATTTCAGAAAGATTTCCGGAATCCAGCGTAATCAGGGTAGATCCTGCGAAAGAAGAGAAAGCGCCTGTATACCTTGAAAACAAGCCTATATTTAAGCCGTTTGAGACAGTAACTGATTTATATGGAACTCCGGCAAATACATCTGTTGACCCTACTATTTTTATGGCTCCTTTCTTTTTCTTGTTTTTCGGATTATGTCTTACAGACGCTGGATATGGTCTTATCTTAAGCGCTATTGCTATTTTAGGCTTATCAACAATAGCTCATACGCCGGGTGTTAAAAGATTTTTTAAGCTTATACTATATCTTGGAATATCTACGATTATTTGCGGCGTATTTACAGGCGGTTGGTTTGGCATAGAAGCAGAGAAGCTTCCAATATTTTTGCAAAAGGTTATTGTATTTGATCCTTTAAAAGATTCTATGCAGTTTTTTATGATAGCCTTAGCTCTGGGATTTATTCAATTGTACTGGGGAATATTAATCAAAGTATACAATTGCATTAAAGGCAAAGATTTTGCCGGAGCAATATTTGATCAGATACCATGGCTTGTTATTATGCCGTCACTTTTATTGTTAGCAATGGGTAAGAGCATGGCAAAATGGCCGGCTTTAGCCGGAGCCATAGTTATAGTTCTCTTCTTTGGGAGAGATCAAAAAAATCCAATTGCAAGAATTCTTTCCGGGGCAGTAATAGGTTGTCTATGGCTGGGCAAAGATATTATTGGCAATATACTTTCGTATTCCAGACTGATGGCTCTGGGATTGTCTACTGCGGTTATTGCGCTGGTTGCAAACAAGTTGGCAGGGATTGCTTTTGTGGAGCTTCCAATAGGGATTAACATACTTGCGACTGTTATTATACTTTTTTTCCTGCATTCACTGAATTTTCTGGTCAATTCACTCGGCGCATATGTTCACTCAAGCAGACTTCAGTATGTGGAATTCTTTCCATATTTTTTTACTTCAGGAGGCGAGCAGTTTGAGCCTTTTACAAAAAACACAAAATATACAATAATAGAACAAACCCCATTGGGGTAAACAAAAAAGGGGATTAAAAAATGGAAGCATACATAGGGTTGTATATAGCAATTCTGGGAGCTGCACTGGCTGTTGGCTTTGCAGGAGCAGGATCAAGTATCGGAATTGGCAATGTGGGACAATCAGCAGCAGGAGTATTAAGTGAAGAACCTGAAAAATTTGGCAACCTGCTCATTCTGGTAGCTTTGCCTGGAACTCAGGGGATTTACGGATTTGTTATAGGATTTTTAGTTATGCAAAAATTAGGCTTAATGGCAGGAAATATTCCTGAAATTTCTATGTATCAAGGATTATCAATACTCGGCGCATGTATGCCAATGGCAATAACCGGTTATTTTTCAGGTATTCATCAGGGTAAGGTAGGAGCCGCAGGCTGCGGGGTTGTGGCAAAACAGCCGAAGGATTTTATGAAAGCGGTAATATTTTCTGCGCTTGTTGAGACATACGCTATTTTCGGATTACTTGCATCGTTCCTGATACTTAGAGGAATACAGCTGTAGTAGTTTTTATGAAATCAATAAAAACTTTATTAAAAAAAGCGCTGGGATTGAACAAAATAGAACAACACAGCAATATTAAAGACTACAAGGATCTATTTGGAACATGGAATGAAAGAGATCTTAAATTATTTGAGGAAAATGTATCTGATTTTGAGAAAATAGATCAAAGTGACTGGCAATGAAAAAATCAAAGGTATCCCCTTGCCAATAAATGATATATGGATAGCTGCTCATACAATTGAAACAGGTTCGTTATTAATAACCTATGATCAACACTTTAAACACATTGATAACATTAGACTATGGAATAAAATATAAAGAGGAAAAAATCAAAACAAATACAGGGGAAGCAATGGAATTTACAAAAGAAGAAAAGGAAATTTTAGAGAAAATAAGGAGCGTGCGGATTTATGTATAAATTAACAATTATTCCCCTAGTTTTGTTTCTCTATCAAGCTATTGATATGGTTTTGAGAATTCCAAAAGGTAATTCAAGGATGTTCATTACGTCCATTTATATCATTTCTGCTTGTACTCTATTTGTTTTTGTCAGTTTATCATTGCTTCGTGAACACAAACAGAAGTTCAAGTTGACATTTGTTTTATCCAGCGTTGTTATTGCGCCATGTTTGCTCCTTCCTTTAGTTTATTTAGCTCTTGCCACTCATTTAATTGGTGGTGCTGGTATAGGCACGATGTCTATTATGCTTTATTCTCCTATAGCCATGCTTATATTTTTAATAACCATCTGGAATTTTTATAGAAAAACTAAAGATAAGAAAATTCTTGCTTTGCTTTTTTCCGGGATACCAATAATAGGTTTTCCTTTTATAAATATGATTCATTTATTTATCTTTGGGCTTTATTAGCGGAGCATAGATTTGAAAAATTCTATTATTAAGGAAATATAGGAACGACAATAACAAAAAGAAGACAGTAGATGGAAAATAACGACAAGAAAACTATGGACGAACAACAAAAGAAAAACTATAGAATAATTTTCTGGAGACTGTTTGGCATAGGATTGCTTTTAAATATTGGTTTGCCTGCTTTAGACCAATCGCCGATTTTATCAAATTTAGAACCTTTATTTCTCATAGGTCCTTTCATCCTGCTTATCTTTTGGATGAAATACTTTAATGAGGCGTGGAAATTAATAGGTAAAAGATTTGGCTGGATAGTGGGATTGCTAACATTAATCCCACTCGGCGTGTTCGTAGCAATTGGAATTGCGCATCATTATTTAAAAGGGACAGATTATTGGAGAGGTAAATATAAAACTTTTCATGTGCAAAAATAAATACAAATATGCAAAAAAAGTTGTTTCGGGTCGGATAAATCCGACCCCTACATTTTTGAAAATTAGGATTTTGAATTTGTTTAGAATTTCGGATTTAGAGTTTAGGATTTGGGTATAATACTGTGTCTGTAGAAAACATTATAAAAAAAATAGAAGCTGATGCTGAAGGGGAGTGCAAGGTACTGCGGGATAGAGCATCTCGGCAGATTAAACAGATACAGGAGCAAGCAAAAAATCAGGCTAAAAAAGAGGAAGAAAGCGTTCTGAAACATGCAAACGAGCAAGCAGAAAAAAACATGAATAAGGCTATTGTTTCTGCAAATCTTGAATGCAGGATTAAGTCATTAAAGGTTAAGCAGGGCGTAATTTCAGCATGTTTTGAAAAAGCATATAATGAAACACTTAAGCTGCCTCAATCAGACTATTTAGAATTAATGGAGTTGAAACTGCTGAAATTTGTAGAAACAGGAGATGAAAAGGTAACGTTTGGAGATCTGCACAGAGAAAAGTTCAATAGCGATTTTTTGAATCAAATAAATAAGAAACTGGTTTCCATGGGGAAAAAGGGAGGGCTTTGTATCTCAAATGCTTCAAGACATCTAAAGTCCGGATTCATTCTAATAAAAGGGAAACAAGAGACCAACGCATCCTTAGAACAATTAATTAAGATGCTAAGGCATAAATTACTAATACAAATAAACAACGTTCTCTTTGGAGAGTAGGCACACCCAAATCAAGACTGCTTTTCAAAGGTTCGTATGTTAAAAGTTTGGAGGAATATATGAGTGAGTATTTAAAAAGTGAAGTTTATGAAGCTAATCTAGCTTTACCTGAAAATGGTTTGGTAGCAGGGACAAGTGGAAATGTCAGCGCTATTAACAAGGCAAGGAATAAAATCTACATAAAGCCAAGCGGTGTAAGTTATAAAAAATTAAGAAAGCAGGATATTGTCGGAGTTGATTTAAAGGGAAAGGTAGTTGAAGGTGAGCTTAACGCTTCAGTTGATCTGTCTCATCATCTTTATTTGTATAAGCATCTGCCTGAGATTGGCAGTGTTATTCATACCCACTCTGTTTATGCCACAGCCTTTGCCATGGTCGGCTCATCTATCCCTGTTTACAGCACTGCGCATGCAGACATTTTTGGGAAAGAGATTCCTTGCGCTCCATATGTAGATAATCAAGGAGAACATATTGGTAAGTCTGTTGTTAAATATCGGCAACAAGGTTGCCCTGCTGTGTTACTTGGCAGGCACGGTGTTTTTATTTTTGAAGAAACCGTTGCCAAGGCTATCAAAGCAGCGATTATGCTGGAGCATGTAGCGCAGGCATCCAAAGAGGCATTGGAACTTGCCCGAATTTTAAGACGGTCTCTAAAACCCTTTTCAAAGAAAGAGGCAAAAAAATGGTATGACCGCCATCATGGCGGTTGTTATGGACAAAAAAACAGGAGATAAAGATATGCAGACCATAAGTAAGAGAGAGCTTTATAATTGGTGTTCTATTCCCTATGATAAGTTAAGCGAACATTCCCCAAAGATACCTTATGAAATTGCTGCTGATTCAAAAGAAATGGGAGAAAAGATGGCAAGAGAGTTGACTGAAGAGATACGATCTCATAATAATAAAAATGAACCTACCCGGGCAATTATACCCTGTGGTCCCTCATGCTGGTATGAACCTTTTGCTCGAATTGTTAATACGGAAAAAATCAGCCTTAAAAATTTAGTTGTATTTCATATGGATGAATGTCTTGACTGGCAGGGCAACTTATTGCCAAAAAATCATCCATATAATTTCCGTACTGCTATGGAGCAGGTTTTCTATAACCCTGTTAATTCGGAATTAAGTGTTCCAGAAAAGCAGAGATTCTGGCTTGCTCCAAAGACAATGGAGCGAGTGAAAGAGGAGATTTCAAAGGCTCCTATAGATATTACACTCGGCGGTTGGGGCCAGGACGGCCATATTGCCTACAACCAAACCCGCAGGGATCCGTATAGTATTTTATCTATAGAAGAACTGGCTGAGTCGTCTATAAGGATACAAAATAACAACTGGGATACTGTAATAGCCCTTGCTCAACGCACTTTGGGAACTGCGTATCAGTTTTCTCCGCCTATGTCTATAACTTTAGGAGTAAAAGAGTGTCTTGGAGCTAAAAAGATAAGGGTTTACAGTGATACGGGCAGCTGGAAACAGACTGCCTTTCGAGTAGCTCTTTTGGGACATGTGACTACAGAATATCCTCTAACACTCCTTCAAAAACACTCGGATGCCAGAATTACTGCAACAAAGGATACCGCGGCTCATGCTATAAGCCTTCATCCTGAATGGGATTTCTTTGGAGGTAAAGATTGAGTTCAATGACCAATTTTAAAATCATGATTGGCATAGGAGGGATTGGCTCAGGAATATTTTTTGAGTTAAAGGGGAAGCATACCTTAGGACGTAATGAGAGCCGGGCAGGGGTTCTTTTAAACAGACAGGACTTTTGCAAACTCCATATTATTTCTCATTATGTTTCGGTGTTTCTTAATGCAGAGAAAAAACAATTTAAAGTGCTTCCAATCGGTAAGATTGGGAGTGATTCTACAGGCAATAAATTATTAAAGCAGATGTCAGAAGCCGGGATAGATATATCTCATGTAGAAAAGGCTAAAAGCACAAACACGCTTTTTTCAGTATGTTTCCAGTATCCTGATAGCTCAGGAGGTAACATTACTACGGATAATAGCGCCAGTAATTTTGTATCTACTTCTGATGTTAAGCGCACGGAAATCTATTTTAAAAGATTTGCAGGTAAAGGAATTGCCCTTGCTGTGCCTGAAGCGCCTCTGGCGGCAAGAATCAAATTGCTGGAGACGGCAACTAAATATGATTTTTTCAGGGTCTGTGCTTTTAGTTCATTAGAGGCAAAGGAATTATTAGAACAGGATATGCTTAGAAACGTTGACCTTTTGGCTATGAATATAGATGAAGCAGAATCAATTATTGGTTACAGATATAATCCTCTGAAGTTGAAGATATTTTTAAAAAAGATCGAAAATAGATTAACAAGTTTTAATCCTGAAATAAAAATCTCTTTAACTATAGGTTCTAACGGCAGTTATGGGTATGAACAGGGTGTTTGGCAATGTATTCCATGCGCGCTGGTTAAGCCCATAAGCACAGCCGGAGCAGGAGATGCTCATTTAGCCGGACTTATTATTGCTAAGGCAATAGGATTGCCTTTTATAGATAAGGAAATAGAGAATAAAAAATCTTTGCCCAATAGTTCTATTGAGAGCGGCATGGCTTTTGCTAATCTATTGGCTTCTTTGTCTGTTGTCTCGCCTGACACCATAAATTTGAAAGCTAGCCCTAGTTCACTTTATGGACATGGCTTAAAACAAGGAATACAATTTTCTAAAAGAATCAAAAAAGCACTGGATATTATTTAATTGTGGTTATGAAGATAATAGATGCCCATGCTCATGTGTTTCCTCATTATGCTGAAATGGCTGTAAAGGTAATGGATAAGGCGGGAATAGATTCAACTGTTACCCTCGAATGGCATGATGGATTTGGAAAGGTACTGAAAGAGCATTTGAAAATATTCAGTAATTTTAAAGGTCGTTTTAAGGTTTTTGGGAATATCGATATGTCCATGATTAATGAGCCAAATTTTCCCCGTCAGGCAGTGGAAGAATTGGAAAGGAGTGTTGAAGCAGGTATGGTCGGCTTAAAGATTTATAAAAATCTTGGGCTTGAACTTAAGGATAGAGATGGAAAGTTTATTCCTATAGATGATGAAAGATTTGACACTATTTGGGATAAGGCAGGCGAGTTGGGCATTCCTGTATTAATACATTCAGCAGACCCGTCTTTTTTCTGGCAGCCAATTAATGAAGAAAATTTCTGGGAGGGGGTGCTTCAAGGAGAATACGCCCATTGGAGTTATTATCGTAAAGGATTCCCGTCACGAGAAGAACTTTTATCTGAACGGAATAACATCATTAGAAGACATCCAAAGACAATCTTTATTGGAGCTCATATAGGAAGTTCTGCAGACAATCTTGATTATATAACGCAGGTTTTAGAAAGATATCCAAACTTTTATGTGGATATTTCTGCAAGGATACCTATTCTGGGGCTTCAAGGATTAAGTCGTAAAAGATCTGTAGAATTTTTTAATAAATATTGCGACCGGATATTATTTGGCACAGATCTAATCTATGATGATGAACATGTTGCCACTGGCATTCAGTCCCAGACTTTTTTATCCGAAGAAGATATAGATATTTCAGGTCTTACAAATATTGAAGCCTATATAAAAACATCAGCGGATTTTGTTAAATCGCATATTAATTTTATTTCAACCAGTAAAATACAAACTAATCCTCCTTTCAAGAGAATAAAAGACAGTTACGTCATTAAAGGGCTGGGACTATCAGAAGAAATTCAGAAAAAAATATATAATAGAAACATAGAACAAATCTTTAAATGAACGTTACGAATTTCATTAGGAATGGCTTATATAATGTTTATTGATAAGACCTCATACATGGAATATAATCCAGAATATTTGTTTGCTGTAGGCAAGCTAAGAGTTTATGAAAGAAAGCTCATTAATAAGGCTGCTCTTACCAAGCTTATCGAATGTAATGACTTTGGGGAACTGGTTTCCATATTAAGCGAGAGAAATTATTCAGATAACATATCCTCTGTAGAAAGACCTGAAGATCTAGAAAATCTAATATTTGACGAGATGTCAAACACTATAGGTAAGATAAAAAAACTATCTCATGACAAAGAAGCAACTAATTTGTATTTATTCAGGTATGATATACAAAATCTAAAACTCATGATAAAAGCCACGAAAAATTCCGAAGATGTTAATCATGCTTTGCTCTATAGGAGTATAATAGATACTGAGAATCTTGAGGATTCAATAAAAAAAGAAAATTTTTATGTGTTTTCAGACTCTTTCAGGGATAAAATAAAAACAATATGGCTTGAGGAAGTACAACAAGGAAATCTCCAGGAGGCAGAAATTCTCTTAGATAAACTATGGCTGGAAACAGGATATTGTCACATGAAAGAGAGAGAACAGATATTCCTGAGGGATTTCTTTTCTGTATTAATTGACCTATACAACCTTAAGCTGATCTTTAGAACTAAAGTTATGAGTTACGATCAGGAGAGAGTTCGTGAATACATTGCAGAAGGAGGGTTTATTGATAAGGCCGTCATCTTGAATTCCTGTAATATGAAGCAGGAAGGGATTGTACAATCTTTTCAGTTCTCGGATTATAATAAGATTATTAAACAAGGTCTTGAATATTTTGAAAGATATAATTCTTTCTGGAAATTTGAGCAGTTATGCAACGATTTTCTGATAGAGTTTGTAGATATTGTAAAATTCCTGGTTGCCAGTGTGTCAGTCCTCATACGATACCTGGTAATTAAAGAAATTGAGCTTAAAAATCTGAGAGCTATTTTAATCGGGAAAAATAATGGGCTTTCACATGAACAAATCAGCCAAAATTTGGGGTGCGCATATGCATAGTATTGCAGTAATCGGTAAATCAGATATAGTTTCTGTATTCTCTGCATTTGGCATAAGTACCTTCCCAATGGATAACTCAGAAGATGCAGTGTTAAAACTTAATGAACTGGTTTCTTTAAACACAGATATTGTTTTCATCACAGAAGAGCTGGCAGGTCAAATTAGACATGTAATTTCTGAGCTAAACATAAAGACACAAACCAGTATTACTGTTATCCCTGATCATAAAGGTTCAAAGGGACTAGCAACAGCAATAATTAAAGATACTGTAAAAGAAGCAATAGGAATGGATATTATATGAACGGTAAAATAATAAAAGTTTCAGGGCCTCTGGTCTTAGCAGACTGTATGCACGATGCAAGAATGTTCGATTTGGTAAAAGTAGGAGATAAAAAGCTCATTGGAGAGATAATAGAATTAAGAGGTGACGTAGCCTCTATTCAGGTATACGAAGAAACGGCAGGACTTGGTCCGGATGAACCCGTTATATCAACAGGCAAACCTCTAAGTGTAGAATTGGGGCCTGGTTTAATAGAATCAATATATGACGGTATCCAACGTCCTCTGGATATACTGATGGAGAAAACGGGAGAGTACATTACTAGAGGTGTTTCTGCCCCTGGAATTGACCGCAATAAAAAATGGCATTTTGTGCCGTCTGTAAAAGCAGGAGACTCTGTACGTTACGGAGATACAATCGGGACAGTTCAGGAAACAAACCCGGTTATCCATAAAATTATGGTGCCTTCAGGAGTAGAGGGCAAAATAGAAAAAATCATAGAAGGGGAGTTCTGTGTTGAAGATACGGTCGCAGTGATTCAAACTGACAAAGGATTTAAAAATATTACTATGCTCCAATACTGGCCCGTAAGAATTCCAAGAACATATCAGAAGAAGTTAGTGCCTGAGATTCCTCTTGTTACAGGTCAGCGAGTGATTGACACATTTTTCCCAATTACAAAAGGAGGCACTGCCTGTATTCCAGGTCCTTTTGGCAGCGGAAAAACTGTTGTGCAACATCAACTTGCAAAATGGTCAGACGCAGAGATTATTATCTACATAGGATGCGGAGAACGTGGAAACGAAATGACAGATGTATTAATGGAATTTCCCCAGCTAAAAGATCCAAAGACAGGGGATCCGTTAATGAAAAGGACAGTGCTTATAGCCAATACATCTAACATGCCTGTTGCTGCTAGAGAAGCTTCTATATATACGGGAGTAACAATAGCTGAATATTACCGCGATATGGGATATAACGTTGCTGTAATGGCTGATTCTACATCCAGATGGGCAGAAGCGTTAAGAGAAATGTCAGGCAGACTTGAAGAGATGCCCGGTGAAGAGGGTTACCCGGCATATCTGCCTGCAAAACTTGCTGAATTCTACGAACGGGCAGGCAGAGTGATCTGTAAAGGCGCAGATTCCAGAGAAGGCACATTAAGCATAATCGGCGCCGTGTCACCTCCGGGAGGCGACCTTTCTGACCCGGTTGTTCAGGGAACATTGAAGGTTGTTAAAGTCTTTTGGGCGCTGGAGGATAAGCTGGCATACAGACGTCATTTCCCTGCAATAAGCTGGATCAATAGTTATTCCTTATATCTTGATAATATCCATGATTTCTTAAAAGAAAATTTAGGTGAAGACTGGATGAGAATGCGGCAGGAAGGCATGAAACTTCTTCAGCAGGAAACTGACCTTCAGGAAATCGTACGGCTTGTCGGAATGGATACTCTTTCTACTTCTGACCGCCTTATTCTTGATACTGCAAAATCTATAAGAGAGGATTTCCTGCATCAAAACGCATTTCATGAGATAGATACTTATACATCCCTTAAGAAGCAATATCGCATGTTAAAACTAATTATGATGCTTCATGAAAAGTGTATTCAGGCAGTAGGCGAGGGAACGCCGATAGAATCCCTGACTAACCTGAAAATCAGAGAAGATATATCACAAATGCGGTTTATTAAGGAGAAAGAACTTAACAAGTTCTCCGAGCTGGAGAAAAGGGTGGATGAAGAAATAAGCCAGCTTACAGCAGACAATAAGCAACAAGCGGAGTTATAAATGCAAAAAGAATATTTAACTGTTAAAGAGATAGTTGGCCCCCTTATTCTTGTAGAGGATATTGAAGGGGTGAAATATGATGAGCTGATAGAGATTGGCTTACCCAATGGAGAAATAAGACAGGGAAAGGTTCTGGAAATTTCAACTGATAAAGCTCTTATACAGGTATTTGAGGGCACAAGCGGGATAGATATAGCTAAAACCCGCGTGAAATTTTTGGGTAAAGGAATAGAGCTTCCTGTTTCTGAGGACTTGATGGGCAGAGTCTTTGACGGGCTTGGCAAACCAATGGATGATGGACCGGAAATAATTCCTGAAAAATATCTGGATATAAACGGCAATCCTATTAATCCATATGCGCGTGATTATCCATCTGAGTTTATTCAAACCGGGATATCTGCAATAGATGGTTTGAACACTCTGGTCAGAGGACAGAAACTACCTATTTTTTCCGGCTCCGGGCTTCCGCATTCCCATGTTGCCGCTCAGATTGCAAGACAGGCAAAGGTTATTGGCAAAGATGAAAAATTCGCTGTTGTGTTTGCTGCTATTGGCATAACCTTTGAAGAAGCAGATTACTTTATTTCGGATTTCAGAAGAACAGGGGCTATAGAGAGAACAGTCCTGTTCATAAACCTTGCTGATGACCCTGCTATTGAGAGAATTGCTACTCCGCGTGTTGCGCTTACAGCAGCAGAATATCTGGCATTTGAGAAAGGTATGCATGTATTGGTTATACTAACAGACATGACAAATTATTGTGAAGCATTACGTTCTGTGTCTGCGGCCAGAAAAGAAGTTCCAGGCAGAAGAGGATATCCGGGTTATATGTATACTGATCTTGCTTCAATCTATGAAAGAGCTGGCAGAATCAAAAATAAAAAAGGGTCCATTACGCAGATCCCTATTCTGACCATGCCTGATGATGACAAAACACATCCTATACCGGACTTGACAGGTTATATTACAGAGGGGCAAATTATACTGAGTAGAAGTCTTCACAAAAAGGGAACATCCCCCCCCATTGACGTTCTTCCATCACTCTCAAGATTGAAGGATAAAGGGATTGGCAAGGAGAAAACCAGAGAAGACCATGCTGATGTCTTTAATCAGCTTTTTGCTGCTTATGCAACAGGTAAAGAAGCGCAGGAACTTGCAATTATTCTCGGAGAGTCTGCTTTGAGTGATATAGATAAAATATACTTCAAGTTCTCAGACGAGTTTGAAAAACGCTATGTGGGTCAGGGATACGACGAGAATAGAACCATAGCCCAAACACTTGACTTGGGATGGGAGCTTCTTTCAATGCTGCCAAAATCGGAGTTAAAAAGAATAAGACCTGAATATATAGAGAAATATCTCAAGAGTAAATCCTATGCGTTGGACTGAGTCTCTTATAAATACTCTGTGGCAAGCGCCATCTGAGGCGGAAATTTCGTCTCATAAATTAATGCTCCGCGCCGGGCTTGTCAAGAAGCTCGCTGCAGGCATATACATCTTTATGCCTCTGGGACTCAAAGTATTACGCAAAATAGAAAATATTGTGCGAGAAGAAATGGACGCCTCCGGAGCTTTAGAACTTCTGATGCCGACTCTGCAGCCTGAGCAGTTATGGCAGGAGACAGGAAGATGGGATAAGATGGGTAAGGAGATGATGAAAATTCAAGATCGGCACAAGAGACAATTTGGTCTTGGTCCAACACATGAAGAGATTGTGACGGATGTTATTCGCAAAGAGGTTAAATCATATAAGCAGCTGCCTGTCACACTCTATCAGATTCAAACAAAATTCAGAGATGAAATAAGACCGCGATTTGGAGTTATCAGAGCCAGAGAATTTACCATGAAAGATGCATATAGCTTTGATAGAGATATTGATGGATTAAATAAAAACTACAAGAAAATGCGTGAGGCTTACTGCAAAATCTTTGACAGATGCGCGCTGAAATATCAAATTGTTGAAGCGGAATCAGGTATTATGGGAGGCGATGTATCTCACGAATTTATGGCTTTAGCTGATTCAGGAGAAGATACAATTGTTCTGTGTCCGTCCTGTGGATATAGCGCAAGTATGGAAAAAGCAGAAGGAGACAAATGTCCCAAATGCGCCAGTCGTATGAAAATTAAGAAAGGAATAGAACTCGGGCATATATTTAAACTTGGCACTAAATACAGCGAGTCTATGGGAGCAGAATTTCTTGACAAAGACGGCAAGAAAAAGACAATTGTAATGGGATGTTATGGAATTGGGATATCCAGAATTATTGCAGCGGTTATAGAACAAAATAACGATGAAAATGGAATAATATGGCCAAAATCAATAGCTCCATATCAGGTAGAGATTTTGCCTGTAAATGTTAATGACAACGAGACAATGCAGATAGCAGAAAATCTATATAAAAATTTTTTATCAGAGAGAATAGAGGTTATTATTGATGATAGGAATGAACGCCCGGGAATAAAATTCAAAGATGCAGATTTAATTGGCATACCAATCAGAATCACAATTAGTTCACAAAAAGCAAAAGACAATATTGTGGAAATTCATAAAAGAGACACAGGCGAGAATAAACTAGTTAAGATAGATGACCTGTTAGAGAATTTAAGAATCTACCTATAATCAAATCAACATATTTGGAAAAAATACTGCTAAAAATACTTGAAACGTTATAGAGCTTTCTGTATAATCGCCTGATGTTTGGCTTAAATGAGTGAAAACAAGTGAAAGTATAAATTATTATGCCTAAAAGAACATATCAGCCGTCTAATGTAAGTAGAAATAGAGCGCTAGGTTTTCGCAAGAGAAGTTCCACTAAAAATGGAAGATTGGTTCTCAAAAGAAGAAGACGTAAAGGTAGAGCAAAGTTGACCGTATAAAGTAGGATACTTCCTGCCTGTGAAAAATTTTTCTTTTTCAAGAGACGAAAAGCTTAAGAAATATGATCAGATCAAGCTTGTGCGCGCAAATGGTAAAAAGCATTGTGGAGCGTTAGCTAATCTTTATATTAGAATAAATGATACATCAAGAACTAGATTGGGAATTGTTGTGAGAATGCCAAAAGCTTTCAAAGGCAGGGCAGTACAAAGAAACAGGGCTAAGAGATCAGTAAGGGAGTTCTACAGGCTGAATAAACACAATGTGGTTAAGGGAGTTGATCTTGTTTTTGAAGTGTTTCTCTCTTCTTCTAATACATATAAATATAATGATGTTAAAATAAATGCTTTTAACCTGTGTAAAAAAGCAGGAGTATGGCAGACTTAACGAACAATGAATATATTAAATAAACCAGCCGTTCTTATTATACAGTTTTACCAGAATTATATTTCGCCGTTGAAGAAGCCTACATGCAGATTTTTCCCAACATGTTCAGAGTATACCAAGCTTGCCGTATTAAAATATGGATTTTTTAAAGGATGTGTGTTAGGTTTTCTTCGTTTGGTTAAATGTCATCCTTTTCATTCAGGCGGATATGATCCGCTAAACTAGGAGTATTTATGGATAGAAGAACATTATTTGCGATTGTATTGTCTCTCTCAGTATTTCTAATATTTAATCATTATTATAGTCCCAAACCGTTAAAGAAACCTGTTGGAGAGAATATCGCTTCCCAATCTGTCCCAGTTAGAACTGTTCCTGTTAGAATTGGAAAGGAAAAGCAGAAAGAACATGTATATAGAGAAGAAGAAAAGAAGCCTTTAGTCAAGGAGAAAGAAGTTACTGTTGAAACAGATTTGGCAAGGATTGTTTTGGGAAGCGTTTCCGGAACAATCAAAAGTTACAAGGTAAAGGAATATAAGGAATCTGAAGTAAAACCAAATACAATTGCGCTGAATAATCAGAGAATAGAACAGCTCTCCAGTCAAATTGCAAAAGCTGCCTCAGAAGAGCAGAGACAGCTGCTTTCGTATCAAAAAGAAAAGATAGAATATATTAACGACGGATTAATATCAAGAAAAGGGCTAAAAACACCGCGGGATATTGAGCTTGTGTCATTTGACAATTATTATACTCAAACCTATCCTCTTGAGACATACTTCCAGACAAATGAAGAAATGTCTGTTATTAATGATTTTAAATGTGAGAGCAGCGGGCTTTTACTCTCTAAAGGAAAGCCGGAGGGATATGTTAGATTTATTTCTCATATGAAAGACGGGTCAACTATAATTAAAAAGATCCTATTTAGGAATGATAGTTATCTTATTGGCGTAAATCTGGAATTGATAAATAATACAGATAGGAATGTTGAACAAACCGGTTTTTTAATTAGCACAGGCGCAGGTCTCAGGTTAATGGAGGAACAAAGCCGTGGCAGGGGAAGTGGAGTCCAATTACAATCTGTGTCTTATATAAATGATAAGGTAATAAAAAAGCCGTTTAGCCGCGGAGAGAAAAATAGAGATGCAGAGCATTCATATGTCGGCAAAATATGGTGGACTGCATTATCCACAAAATATTTCCTGAATGCACTGATCCCTGTAGAACCTGCATCAAAAGTTGTTATTAAGAAAAATAAATTAAATATATTACAAAACTATGTGGAAACCGTTATTCCAATTGTCAGACCTAATCAGAGTTTCGCTTTCAATATTGACTGCTATTTAGGACCGAAAGAGATAGGCAGACTAACAAAACAAAAAGTTAATCTGGAAGCGCTTGCTGACTTTGGTTTCTTTGGAAATCTTTTCAGGATCGTTTATATCCTAAAGTTCTTGCACAAAATCACAGGAAACTATGGAGTGGCAATTATTTTATTAACAATCCTGATGAGTATAGTTCTGTTCCCGCTCACAATGAAAAGCCATAAGTCAATGAGAGACATGCAGGAACTTCAACCGCAGATCAGCGCGTTGAAGAATAAGTATAAGGATAATGCCCAAAAAATAAATAAAGAGACTATGGCGCTATACAAGAAAAACAAGGTCAACCCGCTTGGCGGATGTTTCCCAATGATGTTACAAATGCCTCTTTTCTTCGCGCTTTTTACAACCTTAAGAAATGCCATAGAGTTAAAAGGAACCTGTTTTATTCCCGGATGGATACCTGATCTGTCTTTACCTGACACAGTATTCTACTTAGGAGCATTAATGAATAAACCGGGAGTATATCCTCTCAATATTCTTCCGATTTTAATGAGTATAACCACAATCCTTCAGCAAAAGTTCACTGCTCAGTCTGCAGATCCCAGACAGGCAAAGATGATGCTCCTCATGCCCGTGTTCATGCTGTTCATTTTCTACAATTTTCCTTCCGGATTGGTTCTATACTGGCTAACCAACAATATCCTTAGCATTGCGCAACAAGCCTGGATTCGTAAGAAGCATAAATAGTAGGTAATGAATAGTGATGAATAATAATCAATATATATGCGAAACAATTTGTAAAACTATCCCCTTTGATGTCGTGATTCCTAATGAAGTTACCTGCAAGACATTCGAGAGTGCCGATTCCGGACGAGATCTAATCGTGTGTAAGAATGCAGACGACATGTTTAATAAGCTGGGAATCTGATTCTTTATCATTCTCCGATTTTCATATTGTAGGGGCGGGGCTTGCCTCCGCCCTTTGCTTTTGTAGGGGCACAGCGTGATGTGCCCTTTTTTTATGTCCATTGCGAAGAGTCCCGAAAGCTTTCGGGACAATCCAGAAATTAAATTTATTGAGGTTTTTGGTAATTTTGGGTATGGTAGTATTAAAGTAGAAGTGATTGTTTAGTAATTAATATTATATCCGAGAAAAAAAGAGTGATGGAAGATAGCTCAACTAGATCGTGGAATGGGATAGCTGATGATTGGGCAAATCATGCAGATGAGAACGACTACAAGAATGTTTTTCTCATGCCTCAGACTCTTGCATTGTTTTCTGACGTTACTGGCAAAGATATCCTTGATTTGGGTTGTGGCGAAGGAAGCTATGCTCGTGCTTTGAGTTCTATGGGGGCTGTTGTCACTGCTGTTGATGGCAGCGATCGCCTCATTGAAATAGCGCAGGAAAGGGCTCGGAAATATAAACTAAAAATTGAATGGCTGACAAAGAATGCTAATTTGCTTCAAGGATTGGATGATTGTTCCTTTGATTATGTTCTTGCCGCAATGAGCTTGATGGATGTCGAAGATTATCAGGGTTCTGTTTCGGAGATTGTCCGAGTGCTTCGGCCAGAAGGGCAACTCATCATGTCTATTCTCCATCCGTCATTTTCAGGAAGAAAGTGTAAATGGTGGCATGATGGAGATAAACGATTTGATCATTATGCTGTGGATGATTATTTCAAAAAAGAATCATGGAAAGAACATGTTACAGACAAGTTCAAGAATCTTGTAATCTTTCGTCATATACCTTTGCAAAGTTTTATGAACCCATTGATTGAGAAAAAGCTAAGATTGGTGTTGTTCAAAGAACCGAAACCAGATGAAAAGCAACTTTCAAAATCCAAACGCTTGAGTAGGCTCTGTCGGGTTCCGTTTTTTTTGATAATGGTATGGCAAAAGTAACCGGATATAACAATGCCATGCAGACGGAGACTCATACCTTGCGCCGCTGATGGCAGGCTTTCGCAATGACAGAAAAGAGATTTTTTTGTTGACAATTGGTATCTTTTTGGTATATAAAGTATATTATGGAATTTGAGTTTGATCCTAGAAAGAGCGAAATCAATAAGAAGAAACATGGTATTGACTTTATTGAAGCACAGTTATTGTGGGATGATATTGACTTGATTGAAATTCCGGCAAGAACTAGTGATGAACCAAGATACTTGGTAATTGGCACGATTTCCGGAAAGCATTGGTCAGGAGTTATTACATATCGTGGCGAGAAGACAAGGATTATTTCAATAAGACAATCCAGAAAAGAGGAGGTTGAAATATATGAAAGCTAGAGAGTTTGATAGAAAGTTTGATGAAGGGAATAACATTTCTAAGCATCTGGATCTCACAAAGGCGAAAAGGCTTGAGCAAGATCAGAAAAGGGTCAATGTAGACTTTCCTATTTGGATGATTCACTCATTGGATAAGGAAGCAAAGCGTCTGGGCGTACCTCGTCAATCCATTATCAAGGTATTGCTGTCAGAGCGATTAGGGAAAGCAGTCTAATGCAATAACCGCCAGCTAAAGCAGGCGGTTGATGGGTGAGGGGGATTCAGGGGGATGTTAATGACCACAGACACAATAGCAGCAATATCAACTCCGCTTGGCGAGGGTGGGATAGGGATTATAAGACTAAGCGGACCGGATGCAATAAATATTGTCTCGAAAATATTCAAGCCAAAGAAAAACATAAATCTGGAAAACCAAAAATCTCATACACTTCATTTTGGATATATTATTAAGGGAAAAACTCTGCTTGATGAAGTGCTGGTTTCCATAATGAAGTCTCCTCATTCATACACAAAAGAAGATGTTGTGGAGATTAATTGTCATAGCGGGGTTTTGGTTCTAAGGTCTATTTTAGAGCTTGCATTAAAATATAGTGCACGTACCGCGCAGCCGGGTGAATTTACTAAAAGGGCGTTTTTAAACGGTAGAATAGACCTGTCACAAGCTGAGTCAGTAATAGACTTGATAAGAAGCATGTCATCAAAAGGATTGAGATTAGCAGCGCAACAGCTATCAGGAAAATTATCCGTTAAAATAAAAAACTTACATATAGAATTGCTTGATCTACTGGCGCGTATAGAAGCATTGCTTAATTTTCCTGAAGACGGAGTTAGCTTAATGAGCAGAGGTTCAATATTATCTTCAGTTAAGAAGATGCAGAAAAAGATTGAGTCTTTAATTGATACTGCTGAACAGGGAGAGATTTTCAGACATGGTGTAAAGACTGTCATTGTTGGCAAACCAAATGTTGGAAAATCCAGTCTTTTGAATACGCTTATGGAAGAAGAGAGAGCAATAGTAACAGGGATTCCAGGAACTACAAGGGACACGGTAGAGGGACAGATTCATATACAAGGGCTTTCCTTTACCTTAATAGACACTGCCGGCTTACAGCCTGTAAGCAATATTGTAGAAAAAATAGGCATTGCCAGAAGCAAGAAAAAACTTCTGGAAGCTGACCTTATACTCTTCATGTTGGATGCAAACACTACGATTGATTCCAATGATAAGAAACTGTTTGAACTTGTTAAAGGGAGACATACTATTATTCTGTTTAATAAAATAGATTTGCCCTCCCAAACAGAGATATCTGATATTCGCAAACTTGTTCCTAAAGGAATGATTTTGAAAATATCTGCAAAGGACGAAATTGGGATTGATGAGCTCAAAAACACAATGTTTAATGCAGCATTATCTAAGTTTAAGCACCCTCAGTCCTCTGTGTGCGTTAATATGAGACATAAGGAATCGCTGTTAAGCACGCAAAGGAGTTTAGATAATGTTATTCATACTATGACAAGAACAAAATTGACTGAAGAGTTTGTCTCTCTTGATCTAAAAAACGCGTTGGATTCTCTTGGGCAGATAACAGGAGAAACAGCGAATAATGAAGTGCTGGATAGGATATTTTCAAAATTCTGCATAGGAAAGTAACTACAAAGTTTAATATTTTTCCACTTTTTTCTATTTTAGGGAACGGTCAACACATCATTACCCCCCTGGGCAGAAAAAGACTGATCTAATCTAATCGCAGTATCAAGGTCAATAGGAGGAATCATAAGCAAGCGCTTGTCCAGATTCGGCACCTTATCTTTAGCTAATTGCCA
>JAUWOV010000087.1 GCA_030611945.1 bacterium
GATGAAAAAGTAGAATTATCTTGACAATGTCAGATTAACCGCAGAGTTCACAGAGAGCGCAGAGGATATAGAGTAGAGATATGTCCTTTTATCTCCTTCACAACCTGAACCAATTTTATTACCCATTGAGGCACTGTCTTAAAAACTAGTGATTTATCAACGCGGAGATCGCCGAGGGCGCAGAGTTTAAGAGTGTTCCAATCAACGCTTGGGCTTTCTAATGCCTCTGCGAACTCAGCGTTCTCTGCGGTAAATGAAATGTGACATTGTCAACTCTGTGTTCCGCAGAGGTCAATTAATTATTTTATCCAATGTTTTTGTAATTATTTTCTTACATATGTAACTTTTTGTTTTAATATGTAAGTATAAACTCACAGAACGAAAGTTTTTTATATTACCTCTATAAATAAATAACATACGCGGTGCATCATTACTCCCCATCGCGGCATAAAACGAGGGAGCAAAAAAAGGAGGGGAAAAAATGAATATAGCAACCTATGATGAAGTCGTGGAAGGGCCTGATGGCTGCATCTGCTACTGCACTTGCATCTGCACCTGCAGTCTTGATACTGCCTCGCAGGCAACTGTGGGGAAGCAAGGCGCCGTAGCTGGAGGAGCAATCGGGGCCCTTATTACACGCGGCTAGCTTAGAAACAATGTGGGGCCGGAGAAGTATGCTGAAATGAGAAAAAGTCTGCGAAGGAGTTTACGATAGCTCTTTGTTAATGTAACAAAGGCTACAATACCCTTTTTTTTTCTTTTTTTTAGCAAAATTTAAAAGCCTGTGTATCGAATAGGAAAATAAAGGGTGAAAAAAATTATGAAATTTTATAGCAAAAGCGGAATGGAGTACGTATATGATAATACTACAGGGCTAAGTTTTCCCTCAACTTCTCTGATGGAACGAGTTATACAAGAAGTTCAGGGGAATTTGAGTGAAGAAGAGACCGTTGAGAGATTAAAGAGCGATTTTAATGAAGAGGAAATCCTGTTCTGGTACAATTTTGTAAACAAATGGAGCAAGTTTAAAGCGTTTTCTTCAACACAGGCTCAAATCTCCGTGGAAAAGCCAGATGCAGAAGACGTTAAAGAATGGATATTGAGAGAAGGATTAAATCAGCTCACACTATGTGCTACCGAGGACTGTAATTTCAGATGTAAGTATTGCATCTATTCAGACAATTACGAATATTCTAGTGGATATTCGCATAAATACATGGATTTTGAAACTGCAAAGAAAGCACTCGATCACTATTTCTCTCTTTTAGAAGAGGCAAAGAGATACAATCCGTGGAGAGAACCAGCAGTAGGATTTTATGGCGGAGAGCCCCTGTTAAATTTTAAACTTGTCAAAAGATGTGTTGAGTATATTAAAAAGGAGTATAGTAACTATAAAATTTTGTACACAATAACCACAAATGCTTCTTTAATGAACAAAGAAAAAGCAGATTTTCTCATGCAGCACAATTTTGGGATTGCCGTTAGTTTAGACGGACCTGAAGAAGAGCATGATAGAAATAGAGTCTATGCAAATGGTAAGGGAACGTTTAAAGACATCATGAAAAAGGTTAGCTACGTCATGGAAAAGGGCTATGAAAAGATTAGCTCGCTTGCAATTTTTGACTGGAAGAGTGATTTGTTCAACTTACAAGAGTTCTTTGATCGAGAAGATGTCCCTCGCCTGACTATCATATCTGTAGTAAATACCGACATGGGGTGCAACTACTACAAACAATTTTCGAAGGAAGATTTTCAGTGTCATTTTGAACAGATGAAAAAAGCTAAACAACACTACGTGGAATATTTAATCGGGAATAATCTCAAGAAAAGAACATCCGTTTTTGACCTTTTGTTTGGTCTTAGCGCTGCAAGGAGCATTTTTCAGACCCCCTTTGTACTAGATCCTAGTCCTATCATGCCCTGTACTAGTTCATGTATTCCCGGTAGGAAGTTATATGTGGATGTGGATGGAAGATTTCATACATGTGAACGAATAAATAAAGCATTTCCTATCGGAGACGTAGAGAAAGGACTGGACTTTGAAAGAATTGCAGAGATGATGGGCAACTATTTTCAACATCTGGATAGCTGCTCAAATTGCGGAGTTAGAAGAATGTGCGACAAATGCTACTGTGCTTTTGTAACGGATAAAGGATTTTTGAGCTCTTCACAAGTATGCAAAGATGTTGAAGCCTCTATCGCAAACTCTCTTTCAGATGCGTTTACCATTGGCGAAATTAATCCTGAATTTCTTGAAAACTTCAGCAGCAACTATAATAGAACGCTAAAAAAATTGGAATTTGTGGAGGACTAACATGTATTTTAGGCTAAACCCAGAGTGCTATTTTATAAAAGGTAGTAGATGTGGAGCGATTTATGATCTAATAGAAGGTAATATATATGCTTTAGACTCCGAGGAAACAAAACTAGTAGAGTCGTGCGAGAAGAACGTTGAAAAAGAGAATAAAATTCTTGAAAATCTTAAAAAGTTGTGCTTGGGAAATTTTTATGATAAAAGAGCATACATAGAAAAATTACGATTGGGCTCTCCAATAGAAGAAAGTCAGCCCGGTCATCCACCACAGCTCAACAGAGCCTTTTTAGAGATAAACAATTCTTGCAACAGAAATTGCTGGTTCTGTGGCTATCATGGAATTAAAAGAAGTTGGGGCTGTATGGGCTGTAATAAATGGAATGAAGATGGAGAAACTTTAACCACAGAAAGATGGAAAGAGATCATAGACGAGCTTAAGCGTTTGGATTGCAAGGATATTTTTATAACTGGTGGGGATTTAATTTTAGCATGGGACAAGACCATGGACATTTTAGACTATGCAGATGGGAAATTTAGAAAAATATATATAACACTTCATGAACAGAGTTTTTCTGAAAAGATAGTAAAATATCTGACAGACAAAGCTCAACCAATTGTTCAGACAGAACATCTAGATAGCATACAATCAGAAGATTCAATTTTTCTTTTGACCGTAAGACCAGAAGAGTTCAAGAATCGTAAGGACATAAACAGTAAAAAAGTGATGATAGATTTCGTAAGTGAAGATTTCAGTTCTTTACCCCCTGACATGCCTTTAACTTCTAAAAGAAAACTAGCTAAAGAGAGCATGTATCAATTCTTTCACAATATAAAATATCACCCGTGCATTGGCAATACATTAACAATTTCTCATACTGGAAAGGTACTTCCATGCCCAATGATGAGAAATCACGTTCTTGGCAATATAAGAGATAGAGAGCTTTACACCTTATTTGAAAATGGAAAGGAGGAAATAGATAAATTCTGGAATTTGACTTTAGACAACATAGAAAAGTGTAGAGATTGTGAATTCAGATATGCTTGCAATAATTGTAGAGCTTTAGAAGAAAAATTGACAGGAAAACTAACTGGCAAAAGGTTGTGTAACTATGAACCCGAAGAAGGAAAATGGTTATAAAAAATTCTACAGAAAGTTTGTTAGACCTCATGTTTTTACCATATTATTACTTTTAGGATTAAATTTTTTAGGTCTGCTTTTCTCTCTTGTCAGCCCATTGCTCACAAGGTCTCTGATAGACGATGTCTTTATTGGTAAAAGGGTTGAGCTCTTTGGTTATATTCTTTTAGGAATCGGTGGAATATATGTCATTTCTGCAATCTCTAATTACTTCTCTGGTTATATAAGCGGAAAATTAAATTTAACCCTATTCAAAAATGTCACTGCAGAGACCTTTAATGCTATCCAGTTTGCGTCTCTAAGAAAAACTCAGCAGATGAAGATTGGAGATATGCTTAGCCGGATCATGAGCAATGTAAATTCTGCCATACAAATATTCTCTTCCATTTTTCCAGGGTTTGTTATGAGCATAATAAGCATTGTTGCACCCTTTATTATAATGCTCTATCTTAACCTGCATCTTACGCTCATTGTGATGACACCGGTATTGCTTTTTGTTATCTCTTCAGCATTCTTTGGCAAAAGAATAAAGTACCAACAGAGAGCATCTCTGGACAAAATGGCATCAGTGCATTCCTTCTTAAAAGAAGCTCTCTCTACAATTCCTCTTATAAAGGTCTTTGGACTTGAAAAATGGTCGCAAGACAAATTTCACGGTCAGATGGATGACTATTATGACGCTTCAATAGATGTAACAAAGACCGCTTCTTTGAGTGTTTCTGCCGCCTCTCTTATTTATGGCGTGCCCATGGTTCTTCTCTTTGCTTTTGGTGGTGTAATGGTGATTCAGGGTTCCTTAACCCTGGGCACACTTATGGCTTTTATGGGATATGTTGGTCTCTTCTTCTCGCCCATCTCAACATTATCTCACTTATGGACATCGTACAAAAGCTCTTCGGCGGCCTTTGATAGAGTAAATGAGGTGTTTGAGTTGGAGCAGGACGGTAAGGGTAATGAAGAGCTGATTGTGAAAAAAGGTGTAGTAGAGTTCAAAGAGGTGTGGTTTTCCTATGATAAAAGACAGATACTTAACGGATTCAATGCCACCTTTAAGAAAGGTTTAAACTATATAATAGGAGATAATGGCAGTGGAAAGACGACAATTCTAAAATTGTTGTGCTCTCTTTACCCGTTAGAAAAAGGGCACATTACTATAGATGGACAGGAGCTCTCAAAGGTAAGAAAAGAGGATTTGAGGAAAAGCATCTCAATAGTCTTCTCAGAGCCCTATCTGTTTGATAGTTCCATTTATGAAAACATTCACATGGGTAAGATCTCAGCATCTGAAGAAGAGGTTATCAATGCTGCAAAGCTTGCTCGTGTGCATGAGTTCATAATGAGTTTACCCCAGGGGTATGAAACGGAGGTTGGGGAAGCAGGATTAAAACTATCGAGCGGAGAAAAGCAGAAGATTGCATTATCAAGATCAATTTTGAAGAGTTCCCCAATAATACTTTTGGATGAAGTGACAAAGTCCATAGATGCAGAATCAAGAAGGTCGATCAATGAAAGTATTGAGCACTTAAAGAATGAAAAAACGATAATAATTGTTACCCATGACATGAGTGAAATAAATGATGAAAGCAATATAATCTGTCTTGGGCAAAAAATGGTACAATAAAAAAAGGTATCATAGCGGAACTATTTATACAACCTCTTATATCTCCTTTTTCTAAGCAATAAAGGCATAGCGAGAACAAGCAAGGTTGGGATAAATGCCGCAACGGAATAAAGTTTGAAATTGTCAGTTAGAAAGTACCATACGGTTAACTCGATTATTGGTTTTGAACTCAAACTCCAGTTATCCGGTACCAAGAGCTCAGCCTTATATCCTCCTGCTATATTGAGTTTCGGCGCAACGATCTTTATTTTAACCGGAAATTCAATCCAGACGTAGTTGCAATCGGTAAATCCTGCAGTTTTTGGTTTACAGATGTATGATTGTTCAGCCGCACCGTCAAATCTTAATCTATCATCCGGCGATTTAATGGTTATTTCTACTTCTTCTGTATCACTTCTATTAGATAAATCTTCTCGAGTCACCAGATTTACAAGAAACACACCGTTTATTGTACCATCTTCAGCCACTCGTGCAGAATATATTTTACCGTCCCTACCTTTTCGTCTGTGCTCTAATATGTCACCTTTTTCTTCGGCGCTTAATCTAGACGCAGTACGAGAGTCAATAAATACTCCTGCATCAAAATCACCAGAAGGTTCCCATTCCACATCCACAGCCACTACATTATAGTTTGTATCAATTGCGGTTGCTAAAACAGGAGCTGCTATCGAGAGAGCAACGAGCATAACCGCTATCGCTTTCTTTTTCTCTTTTAGATGTGCAAATACTAGGAAGCCCACTAATGGAAATAAGAGAATAGACACGATAGGTACAACTAACGAAATACCCCTATCAACACAGCAAAAGGCAATAAACGGAGGAAATGCCATATAGTCAGGAAAGCCCATATAGTCCGAGATTGAAACTATTGGAGAGAGTCTCATAAACGCAGAGATAACAACTTTTCCTCTGGACTCTGGAAATGCATAGAAAAGACTTGCTAAGATAGACCCAAAAGCAAAGATAAGCGAAATAGCAAGAGATACCGTTTGTCTTGAACCACAGACAGAAGCAATCATTGTCCCTAAACCCGATATAACCAGAATAATCAAGATAGATGCGATGAAGTATTTAAGAAATATGCCTGCAAGTGGCATGCCAACAAATGCAAAGTAGATCGCCATAAATGGAAGGGTAATTGCAAGATAAAACAAACCCAGGATTACAGATAAAAGATACCGTGAAAAGAAGTATTCTCTATCTGAGACAGGATAGGTAAGGGTGATGTCTGTAAACCTTGAATTTTTCTCCGCAGGTATTAAAGTTGCAGGCACAATTATCAAAAATACGGGGGCAAGAAGGTAAACAAAATATAATGTGAGCTCTGTACCTATTGCTCCGAAAAGAAAAACGATTCCAAATACACCTAGTAGAGGAATTATCAAAAGGTATGTCCATTTTGTACCCAGATAGAGCTTCAAACTCTTTTTCAATAATCGGCTAAAATTGCCCATCATTATCACTCCACCATCTCTCCTTTAAGAAGCTTTGTTACATTCTCCTCAAGCTCAT
>JAUWOV010000045.1 GCA_030611945.1 bacterium
TGGCAATTAGCTAAAGATAAGGTGCCGAATCTGGACAAGCGCTTGCTTATGATTCCTCCTATTGACCTTGATACTGCGATTAGATTAGATCAGTCTTTTTCTGCCCAGGGGGGTAATGATGTGTTGACCGTTCCCTAAAATTTACTACTACTGCTAATCCTATTTGGAGTAGATTTTTAGATGAGGCAACAGATTATTTTATGAGTCCAATTTAATTGTTGCATGATCACTAATCTTAAGTGTTATGTCATCAATAATATCCATAATTAATTTGGCTGTATACGCAGCAGCAAATGGTTTATCCGCTTTTATTCCATGTCTTATGAATTCATTTTTTATTTTTTTTGTAGGTATGATAAACCCATATTCAGATAGTTTGCCATACGAACTATTTGTTAGTATGTTCATTAATATCTTCAGCGTCAAGTGAAAAAAGTCCCCCTTTGAAGGGGGATTAAGGGGGATGTAAAAAGTCCACTTTCTAATTGACAAAGGTTGTAGAATTGAATAAGATTCAGGTGCGTTTCCGATAAATTATAGGTCAAAAAACTAACATAGGGGTGAAAAAATGAGAAAAAATTATCTTCTGACTCCAGGTCCGACTTCTGTTCCGTCTGATGTACTTTTAGAATTGGCTAAGCCAATTGTGCATCACAGAACTCCGCAGTTTGCTGAAATATTTCACTCTGTGATTGAGGGATTGAAATACGTTTTTCAGACAAAAAATGATGTTCTTGTATTTGCTTCATCAGGCACAGGAGCTATGGAAGCAAGCGTTGTTAATCTTCTATCGCCCGGGGATAAAGTTCTGACAATTAAAGGGGGTAAGTTTGGAGAAAGATGGGATGAAATATGTAAGGCATGCAACATAGAAACTTTCTCAATAGATGTTGAATGGGGTAAGCCTGTTAATTCTGAGGATGTAAGAAATATTTTAGAAAAGGAGAAGGACATAAAGGCTGTTTTTGCTACATTAACAGAAACCTCGACAGCCGTTGTGCATGACGTTAAGACGTTAGGCAGTATTGTTAAGGAGTTCCCGGCTGTTTTGGTAGTAGATGCCGTCAGCGGGCTTGGAGCAGTTGACATACAAACCGATAATTGGAATGTAGATGTGGTAGTTGCCGGTTCTCAGAAGGCGTTAATGCTTCCTCCAGGACTGGCATTTGCAAGTATAAGCGATAAAGCATGGGATTTGGTGAAAGATTCTAAATGCCCAAAATATTACTGGAGTTTTGCAAAAGCAAGAAAATCCTTAGAAACTGATCAGACTCCATATACTCCTGCTGTGTCATTGATATTTGGTTTGAGTAAGTCTTTGGAGATGATAAAAGAGGAAGGACTTGAGAATGTGCTTGCAAGACACAGCAAACTGGCTAATGCCACGCGAGCTGCAGTAAAGGCTATGGGACTTGAACTTTTGGCTCCGGAGTCTCCATCAGACGCAGTAACAGCTGTTAAGGTTCCGCAGAGAGTAGATGGTGTGGATTTAGTAAAGAGCTTAAAGAAGAGATATGATGTTATGATTACCGGCGGTCAAGCGCAGCTTAAGGGAAAGATAATAAGAATTGCTCATATGGGTTATTCGGATACATTTGATATTATTACAGTAATTTCAGCCCTGGAAATGGCTCTGAAAGATTCTGGTTATAATCTTGAACTTGGTAAGGGAATAAAAGCTGCAGAGGAGATTTTAAAATGAAAGTGCTAATAAGCGATTCTCTAGCAAAAGAAGGAATAGAAATTCTTAAAAATAGCAAGATAGGCGTTGATGTAAAAACAGGTATGTCTCCTGAAGAACTCAGAAATTACATCAAAGATTATGAGGGCTTGGTTATAAGAAGCAAGACCAAGGTTACTAGTGATATAATTAAATCTGCGAAAAAGTTAAAGGTAGTCGGCAGGGCCGGAGTTGGCGTGGATAATATAGATATACCTGCAGCTACGGAACGCGGTATAGTTGTTATGAATACACCCGGAGGCAATACTATTTCAGCGGCAGAACATACAGTAAGCATGCTTCTGGCTCTTTCCCGTAATATTCCTCAGGCAAACCAGTCTTTAAAGAAAGGTCTCTGGGATAAAAAGAAGTTTATGGGAACAGAGGTATATGGCAAGGTATTAGGCATAATTGGATTAGGAAAAATTGGTACGGAAGTTGCTGGTCGTGCTCAGTCATTTGGAATGCATATTATAGCATATGATCCATTTATCTCTGCTGAAAAGGCAGATAAACTTGGCATAAGACTAGAGACTTTTGAGAATGTTTTAAAAAAGTCAGATTATATAACAGTTCACCTCCCTCTAACATCTGATACAAGACATATAATAAACGATAAAGAGTTTGGTTTGATGAAGCAGAGCACAAGGATTATCAATTGCGCGCGCGGAGGAATAATAGATGAAGACGCTTTGTGCAGAGCTGTAAAATCAGGAAAACTTGCAGGAGCGGCTGTGGATGTCTTTGAGAAAGAACCTTTGCCGGCAGACAGCCCTCTTTTGTTATATGAAAATATCATAGTTACCCCACATTTAGCTGCTTCTACTGAAGAGGCTCAGATTAACGTTGCTCAAGATATTGCACATCAGATAATAGACGCATTGGAAAACGAGAATTATTCTAATGCTGTCAATATTCCGAGTATAGATTCTAAGGTGTTCAAAGAGATAAGGCCATATTTCAATCTGGCGGAACGGTTGGGAAAATTACAGAGGCAGCTGGTTGACGGACATATAAAGGTTTTAAGGATTGAGTATAGCGGAGATGTTGCAAACTATGATGTGACTCCTATAACAGTAGCCACAATAAAAGGGCTGCTGGAGCCTGTGCTTAACAAGGTGGTTAATTATGTGAATGCATCTTTTATTGCGAGAGAGAGAGGAATAAAAGTTGTAGAGAGTAAGACCAGTAAGGCAGAGGATTTTGCAAATTTAATCACTATATATACACAAACTAGTTCTGAAGAGTCTTCAATAGCAGGAACTCTGTTTAGCGAAGATGATCCAAGGATTGTACGTATAAATGATTATCATGTTGATGCGGTTCCTGAAGGTTTTATGCTTGTGTGTATAAATAAAGATATGCCAGGAATAATGGGGAATATGGGAACAATACTCGGCAAGCATAATGTCAATATCGCAAGTATGACACTCGGCAGGAAAAAACAAGGAGAGCAGGCAGTGACTGTATTTAATCTGGACAACGAACCTCCCAAAGAAACACTAAGTGAAATTGAGGAACTAAAAGAGATAATATCAGTCAAGTTAGTAAGGTTTTGAAGATGAAATCAGTAACAGTAAAGGTTCCTGCAACAACAGCCAATCTTGGAGCGGGTTTTGACACGCTTGCTCTGGCTCTGGATTTGTATGATTATGTTACAATTGAATTGAATACAAAGACGCATATAGAGATTGAAAATGAGGGGGAAAACAGTTTGCCTCTTGATGAGAAGAACATAGTGTATATTGCTGCAAAGGCTGTTTTTGATATGGCTAAGGTCGAGATGGATGGATTGAAAATAAAACTGGTTAATAATATCCCATTGGCAAGGGGATTGGGAAGCAGCGCGTCAGCGCGGGTGGGAGGAGCAATAGGAGCGAATTGCTTGCTCGGGAACAGGTTTAGCAATGATGAAATTATGTCTCTGACCGCAGGGCTTGAAGGACATCCTGATAATGTAACCCCGGCTCTTTTTGGAGGTTTTACGATTTCTTATATTGATAAAGGAGAATTAAAGTATTTCAAGATTAGTCCAAGTGTTGAGTTTAAAATAGTGGTGATTATTCCGCAGTTTGAGGTATCAACCTCAAAGGCGCGTGAAATACTGCCTTCGAAAATTTCCAGAGAAGAAGCTGTGTTTAATATAGGTCGAGCATGTTTGTTGGTCAGCTCTATTCTAACAGGACAACTTGAATATATTAGTGTCGGCATGCAGGATATGTTACATCAGCCTTACAGAAAAAAACTAGTTCCTGGTATGGATGATGTTTTTAAAGCTGCTATGAAGAATGGTGCCAGAGGCGTGGCTTTAAGCGGAGCCGGTCCTTCAATAGTTGCTTTTGCAACAGAAGGCTTTGAAGAAATAGGAAAGAGTATGCAGCAAGCTTTTTTAAAATACAATATAAAAAGCAGGTTTCTAGTGACAGAAATTAATAGTAAAGGAATAGAAATTATAGATTAAAAATAGAGTGCAAAAGGAAAGAAATATGAAACAGAAGAAAAAGAATAAAATTTATATAATTGATGTTACAAATCGAGATGGTGTGCAAACGGCGAAACTTGGTCTGGCAAAGCTGGAAAAAACAATGATAAATATTATGCTCAATGACATGGGCGTATATCAGAGCGAGTTTGGATTTCCTCTTACAAAACACGAAACTAATTATATTAACGCTAATCTTGAGCTTGCAGATGTTGGGCTTCTTTCTCCTATGATTCTTGAAGGCTGGAGCAGAGCAATGGCAAAGGATATTGATGAGTCTTATAAAAATACTGATATTAAACATTGGAATCTGTCTATTTCGACATCCAAACAGATGACAGATGGGAAATTCGGAAGGAGGATAACAAGGGATTTTGAGAGCAAAGATAAACCAAGTGTTTTGGGTCTTATGGCAGATGCTGTAAAAACAGCAAAGAAGCATGGAGCTTTGACAATTGGCGTTAACGCGGAAGATGCATCAAGAACAGATATGGAGTTTCTCATTAAGTTTGCAAAGTATGCCAGAGAGCATGGAGCAGACAGAATTCGCTATTGTGATACATTAGGTTATGATGATCCTTTTTCAATTTACGAGAGAATAAAAACACTTGCGGAAGAAGTAAAAATATCGATAGAACTTCATTGCCATAATGATTTAGGACTTGCAGTGGCATGTTCTATAGCTGGAGCTAAAGGCGCAATAGACGGAGGAGTAGATGCATACATAAATACCACACTTAATGGTATGGGAGAAAGAGCAGGGAACGCAGATATGGTGTCAGTTATTCTTGCTGTTAAAAAGTCATCAGGATTTGAGAGTAAATATAAATTGGACGATAGGATTAAGTTGAAGAAAGCGTGGAGAATAGCAAAGTACGCGTCTTATGCGTTTGGAGTTCCAATACCTGTAAATCAGGTTGCTGTTGGAGATAATGCCTTCGCACATGAATCAGGAATACACGCAGACGGTGCTCTCAAGGATAGAAGAAATTACGAATTGTATGATTTTGAGGAACTGGGCAGAGGAGATCCTGAGCTAATAGATACAGGCAGGAAAATAACAGCAGGGGAATATAGCGGGATAAAAGGATTTAGAAATGTATACGGTAAACTGGAAATAGAATTCAAAGATGATAAAGAAGCTGCTAAAGTCCTGGATCTTGTTAGATATGCTAATGTGCATACACAAAAACCTCTTACTAATGATGAATTAAAGTTTATTGCACATTATCCAAAGCAGGCAAAACAAATAATGACAGTAACACCATAAGGAGAATTGATGAGTAATGTAGCTGTTGTTGGTACACAATGGGGAGATGAAGGCAAAGGCAAAATCATTGATCTGCTCACTGAGAATGCCGATATTGTGGCTCGTTATCAGGGCGGAAACAATGCCGGACACACTGTGATAATTAAAGACAATGAGTTTACGCTTCATCTTATTCCTTCTGGAATATTGCATAAAGATAAAAAGTGCGTAATAGGTAATGGCGTTGTTATTAATCCAAAAGCATTATTAGAAGAAATCTCTGAGTTAGAGAACAAAGGAATTGAGGTAAATGAAAGTAATTTATATATAAGCAAATCAGCTCATGTGACAATGCCCTATCATATAGCTTCAGAAACATTAAAGGAGGAGAGAGAGAGAGGCAGGATCGGAACAACGCTTAGGGGGATTGGTCCAACATATGTAGATAAAGCAGCAAGAATGGGAATAAGAATGTGTGACCTTATTGACCCGGATATCTTTAGAGCTAAATTGGAAGAGAATTTGGATCAGATTAATGTGCTGTTTGAGAAAATATACGGAGTAAAGGGTTTTCAAGTAAATAAAATATTTGATGAATATTCCGGGTATGTAGAAAAATTAGCCCCATTTATTAAGGATACTGTTTTTATGTTAAATAAAGCGATAGATGAAGGTGTCAGCATATTATTTGAGGGAGCGCAAGGGGCTCTCCTTGATATTGACCACGGCACATATCCTTATGTAACATCTTCAAATTCTACTGCAGGGGGAATCTGCACTGGACTTGGCGTTGGACCAACAAAGATAGATAGTATTATAGGAGTAGTGAAGGCTTATACAACAAGAGTTGGAGAGGGCCCATTCCCAACGGAGCTCAAAGGGGATTTGGGAAACAAGTTGAGAAATGCAGGTCCAATAGGCGAGTATGGTAGAAGCACAGGCAGACCACGCAGGTGCGGTTGGTTTGACGGAGTTATTACCGGATATTCGGCAATGTTGAACGGGCTAAGTCGCGTGGCGGTTACACGGCTTGATATACTTGATGATCTTGAGGAGATAAATGTCTGTATTGCCTATGAATACAATAATAAGAGATTAGAAGAGTTTCCATATCGTTCTGATATACTTCAGCAATGCAAGCCGATTTATGAAAAACTGCCGGGCTGGATGGAAAGCACGGTTGATACAAGAGAATATAGCAGACTGCCTAAAAATGCGCAAAAATACTTGAACAGGCTGTCGGAATTAATGAATGTGCCAATATCTATAATATCTGTTGGACCACAAAGAAGACAGACGATTTTTGTTGAGAAAAATTTATAAATTAGTATAATCAACATTTTTCGGGTCGCTAGCTCATCTGGTTAGAGCACCGGCCTTTTAAGCCGGGTGTGGAGAGTTCGAGTCTCTCGCGACCTACTACAGCCGAAAAAATCAATAGGCAGCACGTTCCTCGGAGTGTGGGTAAGTCAAATCTAAAAGCAATTTATTTTCCTGCGGGGAGAGTTTTCTTTTTTGCTTTAGGTTTTTCTTTCTTTTTCACAACCTTTTTCGCAACTTTTTTTACTGTTTTTTTAGGCTCTTTAACTGGTTTTTCTACTTCTTTCGATTTTTCTGCAACTAGTTTTGAAACTTCTAATGCTTTTAATATGGTGTCAAGTTTTCTGTTAAGCTGGTCAAATTCTTTTATAAATTGTTCAGGTTTATTTGATCCGGAATCTCTACTGCTGAATCTTCCCGAATCTCTTCCTCCTGATCTATTATAGCTTCCTCTATCGCTTCTTCCCGAATCTCTGTCCCCATATCTACTGGAATTACCGGTTTTTTCAAAACAATCACTGCAGTAAACAGGTTTACCTTCGGTGGGTTTGAAAGGAACTTCACATCTCTTGCCGCATTTGTCGCAGATTACTTCATGCATCTGCTTTTCAAAGCTGCGTCTTCCGGAATCCCTTCCGCCAAATCTTCCCGAATCTCTTCCAGAATCTTTTTTGCTAAATTTAGCATATCTATCAAAGTCTCTCATACTGCCTCCTTATTATAGATTTATTTAATTATATTTCTTCGTTCTGGTGCATGGCGGAGAGGCCGGGATTCGAACCCGGGGTGGAGTTACCCCCACAACTGCTTAGCAGGCAGCTGCCTTCAGCCGCTCGGCCACCTCTCCAATAACGAAGTTCTGGCGGAGGGAGTAGGATTTGAACCCACGTTCCGTTGCCGGAAAACGGTTTTCAAGACCGCCGCTTTCAGCCACTCAGCCATCCCTCCGATCTTTATTTAACAGGATTCAGTCCTTTCAGGTACTTGTAATAATCGCTGTCAGTTGTAAGGATTATGGTGCTGGTCTCATCAATGGTCTTTCTATATGTCTCCAGAGTTTTTAAGAATGAATAAAACTCAGGGCCCTGATTATATGCCTTTGCATAGATGCCTATTACTTCAGCATCAGCCTTACCTTTTATACCCTCTGCCGTTCTATATGCCTCAGATGTAATAAGTTTAAGTTCCTTTCCTCTCTGGCCGTCTATTTCAGCGCGGCGGCCCTGCCCTTCAGAGCGATATTGTTCAGCAGCGCGCTTCCTCTCGGAAATCATACGATCATAGACTTTTCTCCTTACGTCTTCTACATAATTGATCCGCTTAATTCGCACATCAACAAGTTCTATGCCATACTTGGGAGCAAGTTCTCTTGCATCGTGTAAGATTATCTCCTCTAATTTGTTCCGGCCTACTTCTATGCGTTCAAGGGCTTCGTCAGTAATTATTACGTCTTTCCCCACTTCTTTCACCTCGTCTACAATGCGATTGGAATTTCTTACTGTCTCAACAAGGAGATGTCTTGTAACGGTATCTCTGGTTGCAGAATTGATAATATCGTCAAGTCTCGCATGTGCTCCCATCTCATTGTTCACTGACTGCAGAAATTTCAACGCGTCAACAATTTTCCAGCGCGCAGTAGTGTCAACCCAGATATACTTCTTATCATTAGTTGGAATCTGATTGGGATCGCCATCCCACTCAAGAAGCCGTTTCTCAAAATAACGCGCCTTCTGGATAAAGGGTTTTTTAAAGTGCAGTCCTGCGGTTATAGTTGGCTTTCCAACAGGTTTGCCGAACTGTGTGATCACAACCTGTTTCGTTTCATCCACAACATATATTACTCCACTTATAGCTATAAGTACTATTAAGATGATTAAGGCAATAAATACATTCAAAAGTTTTTTCATTATTTTACTCCTCCTTTTTGTCCAAGATTAAGCAGTGGCAATATTGAAGACTGCTTCGGGTCAATTATATACTTTTCTTTTGCATTAGGTAAAACCTCCATCATTGTCTCTAAGTAAAGCCTTTTTTTGGTTATATCCGGGGCTTTCTTGTATTCCGCTAGTACTGTCGAGAATCTCTCTGCTTCACCTTTTGCTCTGTTTATTTTGTCCAGAGCGTATCCTTCAGCCTCTCGTATCGTTTGCTCAGCCTCTCCCTTAGCTCGCGGGATAACCTTGTTATACGCCTGACGCGCCTGATTGATTACCCTCTCTCTTTCCTGCTTCGCCTCATTGACCTCGTTAAACGCCGGTTTTACTTCATCAGGAGGATTTACATCCTGAAGTTTCACAGTAACGATCTGAATCCCTGTTTCATACTTATCCAATATCTTTTGCATCTCAATATGCGCAAGGTCATCAATCTCTTCTCTCTTTGTGCTAAGGACCTCATCTACGCTGTAGTTACCTACGAACCTCCGCATTACTACCTCGGAGATATCACGCACATTATCCTCAGGATCTCTGGTATTAAAAAGTAGTTGTACCGGATCTTTTACCCTGAACTGCACAATCCAGCGCACATCCAGAATATTGAGATCACCTGTAAGCATCAGAGATTCGTCAAGATAAGAACCTGTTGAATATTGGCTCCTTACTCCTGAACGAAGAGTCCTAACACCAAACTCCTGTTTAAATATACGCTCAACTTTTACAGGGATTACTTTGTCTATTCCAAATGGCAGCTTTACATGTAACCCTGATCCGACTGGCGGAGCAATATATTTGCCAAAGCGTCGCACAACGCCAACCTCATCCGGCCCAATGGAATAGATTGCGCTTTTTAGCAGTATCACTATAAACAGGCCAACGACTATAAGTGGAACTACGCCTCCAAACTTACTGAGCTTCTGCTTCCCTAAATTAATTATGCGTTCCAGATCATCCTGACCATTACCACCGTATTCCATAACTCCTCCTTTTTATTCTATAACCTCCATCCCATCCATGTAGGGATGGAGAGCTTTGGGGATGGAAACGCTTCCATCTTCCCTTTGATTATTTTCCAGAAGCGCAACAACAGTTCTTGCAAGAGCCACACCAGAACCATTTAAGGTGTGCACAAACTCTATCTTTTCTGTCTGTTTTCTTCTGAACCTTATATTAGCACGTCTTGCCTGAAAATCCTCAAAATTACTACAAGAGGAAACTTCCAGATACTTGCTCTGTCCAGCTCCCCATATTTCTATATCATAGCATTTTGCCGCTGCAAATGAAATATCTAATGTATTCAGCACAATAACCCTGTATGGAAGCTCCAATTGACGAAGTATAGTTTCTGCGTTTCCAAGTAAAGATTCAAGCTCCTGATAAGAGTTTTCAGGCTTTACAAACTTCACCATTTCAACCTTGTCAAATTGATGTACTCTGTTAAGTCCTCTGGTATCTTTCCCATAAGATCCGGATTCTCTTCTAAAGCATGGAGAATATGCTGTATAACAGATTGGCAGATCATTCTCTTTTAATATCTCATCTCTATGTATATTTGTAACAGGCACTTCAGCAGTTGGTATGAGAAAAAAATCGTCTATCTCGCATCTATACATATCTTCTTCCATTTTGGGAAGTTGCCCTGTGCCTGTCATAGAGAGCCTGTTTGCTATAAAGGGAGTTGATACTTCCTTATATCCGTGCTTCTTTGTGTGAATATCAAGCATAAAATTTATAAGCGCCCTTTCAAGCCTGGCGCCCAAGCCCTTATAAAGACAAAAATGGCTGCCTGCTATCTTTGAGGCTCTTTCAAAATCCAGTATATCCAGATGCTTTGCAATTTCCCAGTGAGGTTTTGGAGTAAAACTGAATTTTGGTGTTTCTCCCCATTTTTTAATCTCAACGTTATCTTTTTCCGACTTACCAATTGGCGTTGTCTTGTGTAGAATATTTGGGACAAACAGTAGTTTTTGGTGCAATTTTTTATCTATGTCCCCCAATTTATCGTCTAATTCTTTAATTTTTTGGGATGTTGACCTCATTTCAGCAATTAAAGTGCCTGCGTCCTCTCCATCTTTTTTAAGTCTTGAGATTTCTGTTGAAGCAGTATTTCTTTTTTGCTTAAGAGCTTCTGCGTTTCCAAGCAATGATCTTCTTTCTTCATCAATGGCTAATATCTCATCAATATCTACTGTCATATTTCTGTCTTTTACGGCTTTCTTTACAAGACCTGTTTTTTCTTTTATAAATTTTATATCCAACATTATATTAGCTCCCACAAAATTACTCCGCATTATGAACAACATTTAGGGCTTTGTCAATATTTCCTTTGCCCGCAGATGCAAACAGCTCATCTGCTTTATATGAACTTCTAACAAAGGGGGCAGAAGCAACTATAAATCCTTTGCTTTCGGCAATTTTTTTGTATTCTGCAAAAGCTTTTGGTGTTATGAATTCACTAACAAGTCTATGATTTTTAGAAGGAGACAAATACTGCCCAATTGTTAATAAGTCACAACCCACATTTCTCAAATCATCCATAACCTTTAAAACATCTTCTTTGCTTTCCCCCAACCCAACCATTATGCCTGATTTTGTAATTATTCCAGAATCCATCTTTTTCACAACTTCAAGCACATGTAAAGAGGTTCTATAATCTGCTTCCTGCCGCACCTTCTCATATAAACTTGGAATAGTCTCAAGATTATGACCAAATACATCGGGCTTGCTTTTGGCAATCTGTTCCACGCAACCCTCTTTGCCTTTAAAGTCAGGGGTAAGAATCTCTATCTTGGTTTCAGGGTTTCGCCTTCTAATGACGTTTATAACATCTACAAATTGACCAGTTCCATAATCATTGAGGTCATCTCTTGTTACTGAAGTTACAACAACATATTTTAAGCCTAATTCAGAAACTGCTCTGCCTAATCTTTCCGGCTCATTTTTATCAACTGGCAAAGGAATGCCATGCTTTACTGCGCAAAATCTACAGTTTCGCGTGCAGACATCCCCGAGTATCATAAAGGTTGCAGTATGACGAGAAAAACATTCGCCTATATTGGGACACTTTGCGCTTTCACATACAGTACTTAAATTCAGCTTTTCTAGAATATTTCTTGTTTCTTCAGTAGCCTTTATATCCGGTATTCTTTTTTTAAGCCAATCAGGCAATCTTTTCTGCATATCTCATCACCCTTTCAAAACAATTCCCAAATTCAGCAGCAATAACCTGTTTTGCCTTTTGCATATCAGTTTGTTTTCCTGTTAATTCATCAAGAGATGTTATTGATTTATCTCTTATACCACATGGAGTTATCATTCTGAAATGCTTCTTGTCAGGATTAATGTTTATACAAAATCCGTGAAAAGTCGTCCATTTACTCACTCCAATACCTATTGCTGCAATCTTTTCATTTCCTATCCAAACTCCAGTATAATCATTCATTCTGCCAGCCGTTATTTTAAAATGCGACAAGAATCTGATTATTACCTCTTCCAAACTCCTCAAATAAAGGTGTATATCCTTGTTCCATTCCGCAAGATTTATAATCGGATAACCTACTATCTGACCGGGTCCATGATAGGTTATATCCCCTCCCCTATCTACCTCGTAAACCTTTATTCCATTTTTTCCCAGAATTTTATTACTGACAAGAATATTTTCCCTGCCGCCTTTTCTGCCTATTGTGAATGTTGGAGGATGTTCTGTTAATATAAGTGTGTCTGGAATCTCATCCTTAATCCTTTCAGACAGTATTTTTTTCTGAAGGGCATAGACCTCCATATAATCCTTAAGTCCAATGTTCAAAACGTTACATACTGCTTTCATATTTGCTATTTTATTGCTTACTATTTTTGTTTAATTTGAATGTTTAACCTGCTGGCAATGAAGCACTAGCGAATTGCCAGTCAGGCTCAGTGCACTGTTATGCTCTGAATTTCTAATCATGTTGAACGGAGTTCCACAATCCCTTGTCGAAAGGGGCTCTTCTCTCAAGGCAGTTTTCTCTATGGCAAAGTTGGCAGCTCTGGAAATCAATCTCGTTTGAAAAACTAATACCCGATAATGACTTGTTCGGTATCATTAGAAACGAATCTGTCAACGTGACTCCGATAAGAGTTTCTACATCACCAAAAAGTGCAAATAATTCCCTTTGTTGCTCAATAGGCCATACATTAACATCACCAGATCCTGGGCTCATAGTAGATGTTTTTCCTAGTTTGTATCTTCTATTCAGCAAATTGCTCAAATGATGACAGCTTATACCAAGAAGAGTTGCCTTGATACTATCTAACCAGAATCTTTTTAGAAAATCGTTATCTGAAATATCTATCTCATCAATTTCTTTTCCGCATGTGGTAACGTGAGCAAACACACGTTCCACTTGATTCAAATTCATACAAAGGGCTCGACTCGTAAAGATAATATCATCAATCGTGATAGTCTCCTCTCCCTTTGATTGTATGAAACACTCCTTGTAAAGCGCTTTTGGTCTTGCAACCTTTTGAGCCTTGTTTAGAATATCCTCGAATTCTCTTGCATCATTAGTTCCTGGTTCAATGTGGGCTTCCTTTAAAAGCCCTTCCATATCTAACTCAAATGGTATGTTTGTTATTGCTTCGTTATTCATAATCCTTAACAACTTTGATAAATACAGTATCGCTGCAAAGCCGCATACATTTGTTCTTTATTTTGGTTCATTATGCTCTAATTCTCAATTTCTCTTATTGTTTTTACCAAGCTCTTTCAACGACAATTTCAGGCATTGGGTAATGTTTTTTATTTAAGCAGTATATTTTTCCTCCGGTTTGCATAACTGTTGCAGCAAGAATGGTGTCGTTTATATCAACTCCGTGAGAAGGGCGCCACTTTCGGTATAATTGCGCAGCATTGTCAATAATCTCTTGATTGACAGGCGCAGTGGAAAACTGAGAGAGAAAATGCAGGGTTGCCTCTTTCTCATTCTGCCGCATAAAAAATACTACCTCTGCTCGCTGCATACAACCAATCCATAGAGTGATTTCCTCTTTCTTTTGCAATTTTTGCAAAAATTTGACCGAGCGCTCTTCGCCGCGCAGGTGCCAAATTAGAACATCGGAATCTATGTATGCTCTCATTGATGATACCTTTTTACGGATTTCTCAAATGCACCGCGTATTTTCTTCGTGATATCCTGAGATGATTCCTTCCTGCGCCAGAGACCGCAGGTTTCTCTGAAAACATCAACAGAATCTGTTTTATCAACATGAGAAACAAATTCTCTTACTGCGTTCTCCAGAAGCCTTTTTTTGGACATATGCAGCTTATGCGCTATTTCATTAATCAAATACACTACTGACTCATCAAGCCTTGTAGAAACAATCTTATCCATTATCTTATCCTCCAAGATTTTAACTTACGTATGTAATATAACGTAAGACTATGTGGTTGTCAATAGTCCAAATTACACAAACATAAGAATAATTGCAAGCGATTGTGCTGGCCAAATTCCTATTTAGCCCAGCAAATACAGGGATTTGGGGCTTGATTTGTTTAGCGAAATATTCTACATTAGACTCCACCCCAAAAACCTAGATAGAAGCCTAAAAAAAGGTAGAAAGAAGCAGGCTCTGCTGGTATAATAGCAAAAACAGAGCATCACCCAATGGGTGAAAAACGGAGATAAAGATGCTATTAACAAAAAAGATGTCACAAGTCAGA
>JAUWOV010000104.1 GCA_030611945.1 bacterium
CTGCCTTCTGCCACACAATAAGGGTCTTTGCAGTATTGCACGTTTTTCAGGATTCCCTTCGCTCTGGGTTCAGCCACAGGATCATACGCTTTGATCTTTGCCCCTTCTTGCTGGAGTTAGTTTATAATGTCTATTGAAGGCGCCTCTCTCATGTCGTCAGTATTCGGCTTAAAGGAAAGCCCCAATATTCCTATGGTTTTGTTATTCATAACCCACATTGCCTGCTTTATTTTTTTAACTAAATCTTCTCTTTGCATTCTGTTGACACTTTCAACAGACTTGAGCATTTCAAAGTCATATCCTGCCTCTTCAGCTATCTTGACAAATGCAGAAACATCCTTTGGAAAACAAGACCCACCATAGCCTATGCCGGCACGCAGGAAACTTTTCCCTGTTCTCTTATCAAGCCCCATGCCCTCTGCAACTTTTTCCACGTCAGCTCCTACTCGCTCGCATATATTGGCAACTGAATTAATATAAGAAATCTTGAGCGCAAGATATGAATTTGAAGCATGTTTAATAATTTCTGCGCTCTTTATATCTGTAACAACTATTGGCACATTAAGTGGCTGATATAATTTTGCTATTATTTTCCTTGCTTTTTCGCTCTCAACCCCAATTACAATCCTGTCAGGATGCATAAAATCTGATATTGCAGAACCTTCTCTTAAAAATTCAGGATTAGAAACAACATCAAAATCAACGCCATGTATATTATTTAACTTCACTGTTCGTCTAACCCATTCGCCTGTATGTACTGGCACTGTGCTCTTTTCAACAATTACTCTATACCCATCCATTGCCTTTGCCACACTGCGAGCCACAGATTCAACATAGGATAAGTTCGCCTCTCCATTCTTTCTTGAAGGTGTTCCAACTGCAATAAAGATTATCTCCGAATTTTCTACGCCTTCAGAAATCTCTGTAATAAAGGAAACCCTCTTTTTACTCAGATTTCGCTCAACCATTTCCTTTAATCCAGGCTCATATATAGGAATAATACCTTTCTTTAATCTTCTTATTTTCTCCTTATCAACATCCACACATATCACATTATTGCCGATATCTGCCAGACATATCCCTGTTACAAGTCCCACATAACCAGTTCCTATCACACATACTCGCATTGTTTTCTCCTGATATATTCTACATCAAAGCTCGGCTCCTCGGGCTGGACTCGAACCAGCAACCCCCTGGTTAACAGCCAAGTGCTCCACCAATTGAGCTACCGAGGAATTTTATGTATAAAAAGAATTACTGAGTATAGCGATAAATATTTCTCTATGTCAAGATGTATATTTTTGGGGAAACTCCAATGAAAAAGAGTTTGACAAATATCCTCAATACTTGCTAGACTTCGTCATCTATGGAAAAAATAATTAGTAATTCATTTAAAATTGCTGCCAGAGGCAGCCTAGTTTGTTACGTTTTATTGCTTTTTTTCTTGTCAGTCCCTTCCTTAGCAGGTGGATTACCTACGGAAACGGCAAGCCCTTCAGAAACAACAGAACCTGTTTCAGAGCCAATAAAACCTGCCATTGATATAAATGCAGATCAACTGGAATACTCAGAGCAAGGCAATGTAATTATTGGCAAAGGCAACGTAGAAGTTAAATATAAGCCCATACGTATGACAGGAGACTGGTGTAAGGTAGATCTAACAGAAAAGAAGATCATTGCTAAAGGAGATGTAACATTTTTTGAAAATAAAAATAAGATACAAGCAGAGATTATAACCTATGATATTCTGAGTGGACATGCAACAGCAGAAAGCATAAAAGGACACACTCCGCCATGGTTCTGGGATGCGGAAAAGATGGATAGGCTTTCCTCGGAAGAATATGATGTTCGTAACGCAATTCTTACAACATGCCCTAAAACTCCGCCGCATTATGTGATAAAAGCAAGCAGGATGAAGATCATTCTTGATGATAGAATCTGGGTATACAACGCTGTTCTGTCTTTCAGAGGGATTCCTGTTTTTTATACACCTGTATATGCTTTTCCTCTAAAACATATTCCTTATGGATGGGTTATCTGGCTTGGACATAATAACCGCGATGGATGGATGACTCTTGCTTATTACAATTGGTATGTTAATAAGAACTTACGCGGTCGGGTATATGGAGATTATATTGAACAAAGAGGATGGGGCAGACAACATGAATACCCTGGAGAGGAAATAGATGAATCGCGATTTCCTATGGGAAAGGGGCTTGATATTGACTACAGGACTCATGGAGGCAAAGGATATTTGTATGGATATCAGATATATGAAAGCAAGGATTACTATAAAGAAATCGGGGACGATCACAAGGATGAATATGGAGTAAGTGTGTCTGACGAAAAAGATGATAAATGGAATAGATGGAAACTGTACTATAGACACAAACAAGATTTTGGAGAAGGGCTCTACGGCACTACTAAGATAGAGAAACTCAGTGACATTGACTACAATAAAGATTTCTTTGATGAGGAGTATCTGAAAGGGTGGTCAGAAGAGTCACTTACAAGAAACCCAAAGACTTATTTATCCCTTTCTCAAACATGGGATGATTATTATGTTAGCCTGCTTGTCCGAAAACGCATACATGATTTTTATGACGATGTAATAGACCGTCTGCCAGAGATAGATTTTGGAACGAGGAAGCAGCGAATAGGGGATTCATCATTTTTCTATAAGCTGGAGGGCAGTGCTGTAAATCTTGAAAAGGAATCTGATAGTTTTCAAAGACAACGCGTGGATGTGGGTAATACACTCTCTATGCCGCGTAAATATTTTGGATGGTTAAGAATAGACCCCTCTGTAGGATATGAAGAAACATGGTTCAGTGAGGATAAATACGGCGAAGATAATGTGCTTAGAGGAGTGCATAGGGGTGATATTAAGGCAAGCACAAAATTGTATAAGACAATGGAGGTAAGTGAACTCGGAGAAATAGATAAAATAAGACACGTACTTGAGCCGATCGTAAGCTATCACTATAGACCTTCTCCACAGATGGATCAGAATGATCTCTACTATTTTGACGAACTTGACAGACTGGCAGATCTGGACTATTTTGACCTTTCATTGATAAACAGGGTGCAGGTTAAGGAGAAATTTGAAGACATAACAAGGGACAAAGATAATAAACTAATTAAGACAACAAGTTATAAAAAAAGAGAGATATTATACTGGAACGTCGGAACAAAGTATGATCAAAATATACACACTACACAGCGTTTTACAGATATTTCAAGTGACTTGCAAATAAATCCCTGTGATAAATTGGGTATGCGTATTGAGAGCAGTTATGACATGTATAAAGATGAATTAAGCTCAATAAGCGGAGATATTGAATTCAAGCCTGTGGATAGATTCCATACGTCATTTGGAGTGCGATACAATAATAATACAGACAGGTACTTATGGGAGAATTTCACCAGATGGGAAATCAACAAGAAGTGGGCTGTTAAAGCATATAATATGTATGATGTAGATAGATCTGCTTGGGAGAAACAGGAGTTCTCAATCTGGCATAATATGTGCTGCTGGGATGTAGAATTTATTGTGCGGACAAGAAACAAGTCCGATAAACCTGATGAAACTAGTTTCTTTATATCATTTAACTTATCTGCGTACAGAAGCAGCAAGGTCAGATTCAGAAGCCTATACACAGAGGAGAGAAGAGAAAGAGCTGAAGAGAGATATGAAGAATATAATGATAGAGTCAGATTTTAAGGAAATAAACAATGGCTAAGCAACGTCGTCCCGATTGGGATGCTTATTTTATGAAAATAATGAAGACAGTTGCTACCCGAGCTACTTGTGGGCGCGGGCGGGCAGGTTGTGTGATCGTTAGGAATAATCATATTCTCTCTACCGGTTATGTTGGCTCTCCGCCGGGACTGGCTCATTGCGACGAAGTTGGGCATTTGATGATTAAGTCAACGGAAGAAGGAGATAGCTCAGGGAAATTACATGACCATTGTGTCCGCACCATACATGCTGAGCAGAATGCTATTGTGCATGCAGCCAGAATAGGTGTGGCTTTGGAAGGCGCTACTCTTTATGTCAAG
>JAUWOV010000033.1 GCA_030611945.1 bacterium
AAACATGATGCTTCTTTCTTTATCTCCTTAAATATTCCCGTAGATACTATTAATATTTTCCTGACCCCATCCCGAAAGCTTTCGGGATGGGGTCCCTTGTATCCTCCACCTAGGGGGTAAGGATGTATCTTACCATTTCCAATGGGATTTAAATTTTGTTTTAAATAAATAAAGAATTATGGCATAATGTTGCCAAAGTCTGAATTGTGAGGAGATTGCCGTGGCAAAGAGCAAAAATTATATAGCTGTTGACTTGGGTGCAGAAAGCGGACGAGTTATACTTGGCAAATTTGATGGGAAGAAAATAGTCCTTGAAGAGAAACATAGATTTACTACAGGAGGCACAAGGCTTAATAACACAATCTACTGGGACGCAATAAATTTTTTTAATGAGATAAAAAAAGGATTACAAAAGTGCAACAACTCTAAAATCTCCGCAATTGCTTTTGACAGTTGGGGCGTAGATTTCGGACTTATTGATAAAAACAACCATCTATTGGAAAATCCTGTGCATTACAGGGACAGTCGTACTGATGGAATGATGGAAGAATGTTTCAAAAAAGTGCCGCGAGAGGAAGTGTTTGAAAGAACAGGTACTCAGTTTATGCAAATAAACACACTTTATCAACTGTTGTGGATGAGAATAAATCAGCCCTACCTTCTTAAATCGGCTGATTGTCTCCTGCCAATAGCAGCCCTGTTTAGCTATTTTTTCTCAGGAGAAAAAACATCGGAATTTACTCTGGCTACCACTACTCAATGTTATGATCCGCTCAAAAACGGATGGAGTAATGAAATTCTGGAAAAATTGGATATTCCTCGCAAAATAATGCCGCAAATTGTAAATCCCGGGACAGTCACGGGGAAATTGATGCCGTTCATAGCTAAAGAGTTAAAAATACCGCAAATTCCTGTAATAGCTACTGCATCGCATGATACGGCTGCAGCAGTTGCGGCTGTTCCTGCGGAAGGTAATAACTGGGCATTTTTAAGTTCCGGCACATGGTCTTTAATGGGATGTGAAATAAGCAGTCCATTGATAAATCAGGAAGTCTTGAAAAATAATTTTACTAATGAAGGAGGCGTAAACAATACATTTCGTTTTCTAAAAAACATCATGGGTCTCTGGCTGGTTCAGGAATGCAAAAGAAGCTGGGAATCTCATGGGGAAGAACTCCCCTACTCTGCACTTACAAAGGAGACAGAAAAGGCAAAAGCATTTCTCTGTTTTATCGATCCCGAAGATGTAAGTTTTCTCAAGCCGGGTAATATGCCGAAAAAAATACAGAACTACTGCCGCAAAACGAATCAAAAAGTTCCTTCAGATAAAGGAAGTATCATGCGCTGTATCATGGAAAGTCTGGCATTTAAATATCGCCAGGTTCTTGAAAAACTTGAAGAAATGCGGCAGCGAAGAATAGATGTGCTCCACATTGTCGGCGGAGGAATACAAAACAAGTTTTTATGCCAATTAACCGCAAATGCCATAAAAAAATCTGTTATTGCAGGACCTGTTGAAGCAACAGCAGCCGGTAATATTTTGGTACAGGCTATTGCAACAGGCGAGCTCTCATCCGTTAAACAGGCAAGAGAAATTGTTGGAAACTCGTTTGAGCTCATCAGGTACGAACCCGAACAAACAGATATATGGGAAGAAGCTTATCAAAGATACAAAAATCATAAACTTAACGGGTCAGGCACGCCTGCCCACTACATTAGAAGAAACTAAATGCAAAAAATGAAAGCCGCTTTTTTATATGCAGACAGATCAAAACATATTGAAATTGAAAATGTTGCAAAACCTGTCTGTAAGCAGAATGATGTTCTTATAAAGGTCTCTGCCTGTGCGATCTGTGGAACAGACGGGAGAATGTACGAAGGAACAAAAGATGCCACTAAAGGATCTTCCCCACAAATCAGGGGATATGGTAAAGGCAAATTTATTATAGGGCATGAAATCGTAGGAATTATAGAAGAAATTGGTTCTGAAATTAAAAATCAGGAATATGAGGTTGGAAGCAAAGTAATTCTGGTAACTTCCATAGGCTGCCAAAAAGAAGAGTGCAGACCTTGCAGAGAAGGCAACTATAATATGTGCGCTAACAACCAGCCTATTGGGTACTATTATCCCGGAGGTTTTGCCGAGTACATATTGGTTCAGGATCGCGCTGTGAAACAGGGCGTTATAATACCTGTTCCGAATGAGAGTCACGTTTCAGATGAACATCTGGCAATGGTCGAACCACTTTCCTGCGCAATAAACGGGCAGAGTTATCTAAACATTCAAAGAGGAGAATATGTTGCCGTAGTAGGAGCAGGTCCTATTGGTTTGATGCACTGTCTATTGGCAAAAGCCAAGGGAGCAAAGGTTATACTGGCTGAATATTCTGAAGAGAGACTCGAAAAAGCAAAAGAATTTGGTTTTGACCATTATATTCCTACTAAAGATACTGATTTAATTCAGAATATATCAGAAATTACTAAAGGCGAAGGTATTGACGTTGGAATAGTTGCATGCTCCGTTAGTAAAGTAGCAGAAGATCTTTTAGTGGCAATGGCTATGAAAGGAAGATTGAGCTTTTTTGCCGGATTCCCAAAACAGAATTCCGTTTTAAAATTGGATGGGAACATAATTCATTATAAAGAAGTCTCTATTTACGGAGCGTTTGCTTCAAATAAGGCGCAATTTGGAGAAGCTTTAAAGCTGATTGTCAGCAGAAAAATACTTATGGATAAAATAGTTACACATACATTCCCTTTAGAAAATATAGTTGAAGCTATGGAAAAAATGCTGGATAAAAAAGGCAACGCCTTAAAAGTAGTTATAAAACCGTAAAAAAACACAAATAATAGGAGTTTAAATAAAATGTCACAACCTAGTTTAAAAGACAAAACAGTTTTAGTAACTGGCGCAGGACAAGGATTCGGAGAGGCTATAGCAGCATATTTTGCAAAACAGGGATGCATGGTAGCTGTTGCAGACATATCAGAAAAAAATGCAGAAAAAGTAGCTGGAGAAATAGAAAAAAAACATGGAACCAGGGCAATTGCGATAGGAGTAGATATAACGCAAGAAACCCAAGTAATCAATATGTTTGAGAGAATTGAGAGAGAATTTAGGAATCTGGATATATTAGTCAACAATGCTGGAATTCTTATTGCAAAGGAAATAACGGAATTTACTCTGGAAGAATGGGAAGAAGTGATTGATGTAAACCTTATTGGCTATTTCCTGTGTGCTCGCGAAGCGGCAAAGATAATGAAAAAACAAAAGAACGGAGCAATTATACAGATCAACTCTAAATCCGGCAAAAAAGGCAGTTTTAAAAATTCCGCGTACGCTTCCTCCAAATTTGGAGGAATAGGACTAACTCAAAGCATTGCTCTGGATCTGGCTCCATACGGCATAAGAGTCAATGCGGTTTGTCCCGGTAATTTTCTTGATTCTCCTTTATGGAAAAACAGTCTCTTTGACCAGTATTCAAAAAAATGGGGCATTTCAAAAGAAGAGGTAAGAAAAAAATATATAGAACAAGTTCCATTAGAAAGAGGCTGTGCCTATGACGATGTTATTAATGTAGTAGCTTTTCTGGTAAGTGATGAGGCCTCTTATATAACAGGTCAGGCAATAAATGTAACCGGTGGACAGGAAATGAGATGAAAATGAAACCAATGCCAACAGCGATATTTGCCGCGGATGACATTTTAGCCTTAGGGGCATATGATGCAATAATAAAAGCTGGTTTAAGAGTGCCTGATGATATTGCATTGGCTGGGTATGCAGATTTGAGAGAAGCCGTGGAAATAGATGTGCCTTTAACCACTGTGCGTCAACCAGGTTATGAAATGGGGAAGGCGGCATGTAAAAGACTTATTGAGAAAATCAAAAATCCGAAGAATAATAAGGACAAGAAGATGGTTTTTAAAACTGAACTTATAATTAGAAAGTCCTGTGGAAACGGGACAGCACAAAGAAAGGGCTTGACGTAAAATGTCCTATAAAAGCGGAATGGCAGCATTAAATCTTGAATTTACAGATACTGTTCCAAGAACAGAGTATTCTGCAGAATTTCATTGGCCATTAATAAAAAAAGTTACAGGAATTGATACGGCTAAAGAAGAAAATAGGAAAGAAGCAAGCAGGGAGTTTATAAAGAAATGGGATTATGCGTTTATGTGGCATACAGTAATAGGGTCTTCTGAACTAAAAAAACGTGGCAGAGTGACAAAAATGGGACACGCTGCATATCAAGAAGGAGGAACAGATTTTGATACAGAAGTTAGCTGTCCTTTCAAGGATGTAGAGGATGTTTTAAATTTTGATCCTTATGAGGAGTATGGAGAGGTTGATATAAACGAAATTATCAGGGAAATTGAAGGCGATTATGAGGTTCAGAAAACAACATATAAAGATACTGTATCAATGGGCGGAGTTTATATTACATTATTCTCCGGTTTTATTGAAATTTTTGGCTGGAACATGTTCCTTTTGGCGGCTGGTACGGACATAGATAGATTTGATAAGGTAATAGAGAGTTACTACAGATGGATAAAACAGTATTACATTGCATACGCAAAGTCTAATGTGCCTGTTTTTATGTGTCATGATGATATATGCTGGACAAGCGGGTCTGTAATGTCTCCGGACTGGTACAGGAAAGCCATCTTCCCACGTCTTAAAAAACTGCTTGAGCCCTTACTTGAGGCAGGAAAGAAAATAATCTTTACATCAGATGGAAACTATACGGAATTCTTTGATGATATTGTGGATTGCGGTGCGCATATGCTTGTAATGGAACCTTCGTGTGATATGAAGCTGTTTGCAGATAAATATGGAAAAACGCATGGTTTTGTCGGAAACGCAGACACAAGAATACTTCTTTCAGGAACAAAGCAGGATATATATAATGAAGTGAAAAGATGTATGCATATAGGTAAAAAATATCCTGGCTTTATAATAGCAGTAGGAAATCATATTCCTTCAAATACACCTGTGGATAATGTTTTATACTATAACGAAGCATATCTTGAACTCAGGAAAAGATAAAACACACAAAAACAAGGAGGATAATACAATGCTTAAGCCTGAATTTACAGCAGGAAAAACAGACTGGTTTGTTCATGACCGTTTTGGTCTGTTCATTCACTGGGGAATTTATGCAACTGCTGCCCGTCATGAATGGGTTAAAAACTATGAGAAAATAACGGAGGAGAAGTATCAAAAATACTTTAACCATTTTGATCCTGACCTGTATGATCCGGATGCTTGGGCAAAAGCAGCAAAACATGCGGGGATGAAATATGCTGTGCTGACGACCAAGCATCACGACGGCTTTTGTCTGTGGGATTCTAAACTGACTGATTACAAAGCAACGAATACTCCTGCAGGACGTGATCTTCTTAAACCGTTTGTTGAAGCGTTTCGGAAGCAGGGAATTAAAATAGGTTTCTATCATTCACTTATTGACTGGCATCATCCGGAATTCCCAGTTGATTTTAACCATCCGCAGAAGGATGACGAAGAATTTAAGAAAAAAGAAACTAACCGTGATATCAAGAGATATGCTGAGTATCTGCACGGCCAAGTAAGAGAGCTTATGACAGAATTCGGGAAAACAGATATCCTCTGGTTTGATTTTTCCTATAGCCGGGAACAGAACGGTATGAAAGGTAAGGGTAAAGAAGACTGGCAGTCTGAGAAATTACTTAAGATGATCAGGGAACTTATGCCGGATATAATAATAAATAACCGTCTGGAAATAACCCAGGATATCCATACACCGGAGCAGTTTCAACCGCGTGAGTGGGTTCATGTAGATGGAAAACCTGTTGTATGGGAGGCATGCCAGACGTTGAACGGGAGCTGGGGTTATCATAGAGATAGCTCGGGAAATTTTGGGGATAACTATCTTGTATGGAAGACATCAGAAATGCTGATAAAGATGCTGATCGATACGGTCTCCAAAGGTGGAAACATGATATTGAATGTCGGACCCACAGCAAGAGGGCAGTTTGAACCAAAGGCTTTGGAAAGACTGCGTGATATAGGTGAATGGATGAAACTTCATTCCCGTTCTATTTATGGCGCAACTCAGAGTGAATTCAAGCCGCCTCAGGATTGTAAATTTACTCAAAATGGAAATCGTCTTTATCTGCACATTTTTTCGTGGCCATTTAAACACATTCATCTTGATAACATGGCAGACAAGGTTGAATATGCTCAACTCTTAAATGACGGCTCAGAGATAAAAATACAAGGGCATGACCTAAAGGGAGAACATTCTTCCTTGTCTGAAAAAATAGATTCTAAAATATTAACATTGGAATTGCCGATACAAAAACCGGATGTAGTTGTACCTGTTATTGAATTGTTTTTAAAGTAGGAAAGGATTATAAAATGGCAAGTGTAAAAGCAAAAAGATTAACTTCCCTAAACAAAGCTGATCCGAAAACTCCTATCATTGGCGTTTTTGCTACAAGCGACCCGAGGATTGATAAGGCAAGCCGCACGCGCTGTCAGAATATTGTTGAGATGGTTGCAAATACTATCTCGGGTAGGATTTACCTGCCTGATAAAAAATCTGTTGATGTGGTTTATTCAACAGTTCTAATAGACGGCGAGAGGGAGGCAGATATTGTTGCCAGGCAGTTCCGAGAAGCAGGTGTGGATATTCTTGTGTGTGTTCCGGATACATGGGCATTTCCTCAATTAACACTTATTTCATTACTGCAGCAGTTCCCGAATAATACACCAATAAATATTACATGCGGCAACAGTGCTCCCAAACCAGGCGTTGTGTTTGCCCAGGCTGTTAATGGAGCTATTTCTCAGTATGGACGTATGGTGCATATGAATATTGGAACTTGGCCGGATACAGGAATCAGTCCAAAAATGACAGCAAAGACAGCTAATAATCTTATTGACTGGTGCTACGGAGCTATTACAGCCGTTGGTTTAAGAGGAAGACGCGTTGTTATATTCGGGCATGACTCTATGGGAATGGAAACAGCCTTAGCGCATATTCTTCCCACGAGAAATACATTCGGCATAGAAGTTGCGCGTCTGGATATGAAACTGCTTGCTGATATGCTTAATAAGAAAGCATACAACAAAAAGGAACTGGTTGAACTAAGGAAATGGTTGGATCGCAATGTTGGAGATCGAATTGAATTACGGAATAAGGATGATGAAGAAAAATTCAATCAGAGTCTTGCAATGTATCTTATAAACAGAGATTTATTAAATGATTTAAATGCCGTAGGCGGTGGATTTATGAGCCAGCTGGAATGGGGCTCTGACCCTCGCGGTATTCCTTTGCCTGTTGCGGATGTAATGGAATCTCTGTTTAATTCAATCTTTGATCATAATGGGCCAAAAGCCCCTATTCCATACGCTACAGAAGCTGATGTGCAGGGTTTATTAACCATGCTTTTTATGACATATCTGAGCGGCGGCAATCCTCCATTATTCATGGATTTTCGCAAGGTCTGGGAAATTGAAGAGCTCAAAGCATTGGCAAAAAAACTTAACGTAAAATTGAGTGGAAACAAATTATGGGAGAAGAAAGGGATAGTGGACGGCGATAATTCAGGAAGCGCATCCTTTGATTGGGCAGCAAAGCCCGGCACAGAGATTAAAGAGATTATGTCTAAATGCAGATTTCCTTTAGCAGACCCTTATTATTTTCCTGGCGGCGGTAATTCAGTAAATTATGTTTCGCCGGGCGGAATAAAGGGAATTGCAGCTAGATTGTCTTACAGCACTATCAGTGGCTTATTCTCAATGGTCTGGGATGAGGCTTCTACTGCTGAGCTTCCAGCCAAACTTTGTGACGCTGTTTGTAATGCTTCTACGCCAACATGGCCCCACACATTTGTTGTCCCGAAATACGCAAGTATGCTTGAATATAAACAATTTGCACCGGCAAATCATTTTCATATGACATGGAACCTGCATCCTGCACGACTTGAATACTGGATGGATCTGACCAATGTTCTTTCTATTACTCCATGGCAGGCAAGACCAAAGTTTATTGAGGGAGTTGATAGGTCAATACCTCTGATTTATCTTCAGAACGGTGGTGAGAATAATACAAAGCTTCTTAGGCAATAAACGTAACCGGCGGACAGGAAATGAGATGATAGAAGAACTAGAAACTCGTCTTGATAATTTTGATAAAAACGTAAGAAAAAACGCCCTCTTAGAACTTATCAAACTTAAAAAAGACGGAAAAGTTAAATGGGCAGAGGAAAAAGAAATTTCAAATATGCATTGTCACAGCTTTTTTTCATTTAATGGGTATGGATACTCGCCAATAAAGATAGCGTGGATATGCAAGAAAAATGGCATTAAGCTCTGCCAAATAGTGGACTTTGATGTTCTGGATGGAATTGAAGAGTTTTTTTATGCAACTGACCTATTAAATTTAAGAGCGTCTGTAGGGATAGAAACCAGAGTTTTTATCCCTGAACTTAAAGATAAAGAGATAAATTCTCCCGGAGAGCCTGGAATCTACTACTTAATGGGCGTGGGATTTACAAAACTTCCATCTCCTGAATCCCCTGCCAATAAGATATTAAAAGATATGTCTCATCGAGCACATATGCGAACAAGAAAAATGGTCGATATGTTGAATGATTATCTGAGCGACATAAGAGTTGAGTATAATACAGACGTTATTCCATTGACTCCAAATGGCAACGTCACGGAAAGACACATCTTAAGAGCCTTTTATAATAAATCAAAAGATGTTTTTCAAAACACCGAAAGCTTCATCAGATATTGGACATCAAAACTTTCCGTGCAGGAAAAGGATATCAGTAATGGTCTGGATAATCCCCATGTTTTATGCGGAATAATTCGTCCAAAGCTTATGAAAAAGGATGGGATTGCTTATATAAAACCCACCTCAGCGACCTTTCCAGAGGTTCAAACAGCAAATAAAATGATAACAGAATTGGACGGAATACCATGCGCAACATGGCTTAATGGACTCTCTGACGGTGAGAAAAATCTGGAGGAATTACTTGATCTATTAATCAGCAAGGGAATTTCAATGATGAACATAATCCCTGATAGAAACTATAATATAAGGAATCCAGATGAAAAAAGGATTAAAGTAAAAAATCTCTATAAAGCTGTGGAGATTGCAAAAAAGCTTAATCTTCCTATAATAGCAGGCACAGAAATGAACAAGTTTGGACAGAAACTTGTTGATGATTTTAATTCCGAAGAACTAAGTCCAATCAGAAAAGTTTTCATGGATGGGGCATATTTTTTACATAACCATACATTAAGGCAAATTGGAGAAAGGGAAAAAGCAAAATGAAGAATGTTGAACTTAAAAAACAGTTAGTAGAAATCGGTAAGAAGATTGCCGACAAAGGATTGGTTGTAGGTCCTGGTGGCAACATAAGTGCACGAGTTGACAATATTGTTTATATGAAAGCCAGCGGCATTTGTTTTGAAGAGGCAAAAGAATCAGACTATATAGGGGTTGATTTAAAAACCGGCGATATTGTAGATGGAAGCAAAAAACCTACATGTGAAATCGCCATGCATTTAGGTTGTTATCTTGAAAGAAATGATGTCTCCGCGGTAATTCATACTCATCCTAGTATTGCTACTGCGGTTGGAATGCAGGACGTAACACTTAGCCCTTTTACACCGGATCTTGCCGCATTAGCAGGCAATGTTCCAACTATAAAATACGTAGTCCCAGGAGGAAAAGAACTGGCAGAAGAAATAAGAAAGGTTATAAAAAAACATAGCTCTGTCCTGATGTGCAACCATGGGCTGCTGACTGTTGGCTCAAATCTCAGGGAAGCTTATTACAGAACTCTCCTTATTGAAGATGCTTGCAAAACGTTCGTAGTGGCAAAGTCACTGGGCAGAATGAAATTCTTTACAAAAAAGCAAGCAGAACAGATTAATAATATGAAAGCAGAATCTTATAGAAAAATGCTGTTAAAAGAAGAAAAACATAAATAAAAAATCTATCAGAAGCTTATCAAAAGAAAGTGGAGTTTTGTCTAAGCACTCCTAAAAAAATACTTGAGCGCTATCCCCTTTCTTAAATTTCCCCTCAATTTCATCCAATTGATGTTATCTATAGGATTTATCTCAGGAGGATAGCTTTATTATTTTTGTGTAGATTTTTGTATTAACTAATGCTAGAATTTCAAGTGGGTTTTTTACGTGAGGCAAGTCGCGTGGTTGAAAAGAAATAGGCAGTATTATAAAAGTTGTTAGAAAATTTTATGAAAGTCATAAATTACTTGCTCAGTATAAAAAAGCATCTCGAAAAAATGCCGAACAATCGGTTAAATTTGCTGAATATGTTTCCGAAATTAGTGAAGAGATTATTTGATTTATTTAGCGCCTGCATTGGGTTGATTTTTCTTGTACCTATTTTGATTGTTGTTGGTATTATTATTAGGTTTAAGATTGGTTCACCTGTTTTTTTTCGTCAAGCACGGCCAGGGCTGAAAAGCAAGCCTTTTATCATTTATAAGTTTCGCACTATGACAGATGAACGAGATGAAAAGGGAAAATTGTTGCCGGATGGCGTAAGGCTGAGTGATTTTGGGCAGTTTTTGCGTAAGGTCAGCATAGATGAATTGCCTGAAATTTTCAATGTTATTAAGGGTAATATGAGCATTGTTGGACCAAGGCCTTTGCTTATGCAGTATCTTAATCGCTATACACCCGAGCAGATAAGACGCCATGAAGTAAAACCCGGGATTACTGGTTGGGCGCAGGTCAATGGCAGGAATGCTATTTCTTGGGAAGATAAATTTAAGTTGGATGTGTGGTATGTTGATAATTGGTCGCTGTTGTTGGATGCGAAGATTATGTTTATGACTGTTGGAAAAATTTTAAAACGAGAAGGGATTAGTCAGCCGGGGCAGGTAACGATGGAAGAGTTTTTTGCTTAGGTAAAAATGCAAGATTTGAAGAATAAAAAAAGGAAAAGAAATTTGATTAGATTGCTGTTTTCATCTGCAGGGCGCAGGGTGGAATTGGTCAATTGCTTTAGACAGGCTGCGCGTGGTTTGAATATTAATCTTGAAGTAATTGCAATAGATATGGATCCTTTGTGGAGCCCTGCTTGTCAAGTGGCAGATTATGCTTATAAAGTGCCTCATTGTACCTCTTCAGATTTTTTAAACGACGTGTTGGATATTTGCAAACGGCATGAAGTTGATATGATAATACCCACTATTGACACGGAATTGATTGGTTATGCAGAGAATCGAGAACACTTTTCGGAAAATGGAACAGAAATTCTTGTATCCTCTGTTGATTTTGTTCGTGTAACACGAGACAAGGAAGAAACCGCGCATATTTTAAGTAACAATGGAATATCAGCGCCACGCACTTGGAATATGCAGGACACCCATAATTTGGAATTCCCGTTGTTAATAAAACCAAGAGACGGATCATGTAGTAACGGTATATATATTGTTAATTCCAAGAATGAATTATTGAGAAAAGATATAGATAATGATTTGTATATCGCACAGGAAATCTGTCAAGGAAGAGAGTTTACAGTGAACTGTTTTTACGATCGTTTAAAGGGTTGCGTAGGTTGCGTGCCACACTTTCGGAAATTTATGCGTGCAGGAGAAGTCTGCTTTGCGGAAACTGTACGGATTCCCAAATTCAAAGTGTTCGCCGATAAGCTTTATGAGATATTCTCTGAAATTTATGGGTGCATTTGCTTTCAAGGATTTCAGGATGATTCCGGCAATGTAAGCATTTTTGAAATCAATGCACGCTTCGGCGGTGGGTATCCGATTTGTGATAAGGCAGGTGGCACATTCGCAAGATGGATTCTTCAGGATTTACGTGGCGAAGTTCCAGATTATCATAACAATTGGCAAGAGGGCATTCGGATGCTTCGATATGATGCGGCTGTATTTATTGAAATAGTCAGGAAGATGCATGCAAGTCATAAGTAACAAATACAGAAGAGGCTGGAAGGAAAGTTTAGTCTTAGCAACAGATATATTCCTTATTATCTTTTGCTATGTAGCTTCTTATTTTATCAGATTTGATGGAATGCCCCCTGAGAAATATCTGGATATAATGATTAAAATATTTCCACTTGTGTTGATATCGCAGTTAATGGCTTTATTTTATTTTAAACTTCATAAAAGCATATGGCACTATGCCAGCATAAGAGATTTAACGCAAATAATAAAAGCGGTAAGTATAAGTTCAGTGGTAATTGTAGCGTTTGTAATGGTTCTGCACATTGGACATCCGCGTTCAGTGTTTATAATCGACTGGCTGTTGCTTATTATAGGCTTAAGTGGAGTAAGGTTTATTATCCGCCTTACAAGACCCATTAGGCGGCGACAGTCAAACAGCAACGGGAATGGTCGCAGAAAAAAACTCCTTATTGTCGGAGCCGGTGATGCTGGGGAGATGATATTAAGGGATGTAATTTATCGTTATGGCCGAGGTTATGATGTAATTGGCATTATAGATGATGACTATAAAAAACATAGAAGGCGCATCCACGGTGTTACAGTTCTGGGAACAAGATCGGATATACCGGACATTGTCAGAAATAAGAATGTAGAAGAAATAATTATAGCCATTCCCTCTCTCGCTCCAGACCAGATGCGCGATATTGTAAATTTCTGTATAAAAAGTGGAGCAAAATACAGAACAGTTCCCAGTATTTCTGATGTAATTGGCGGAACCATAAAGGTGAAAGAGTTGCGAGAAATAAGGATTGAAGATCTTCTCAAAAGAGATGAAGTGTTTCTCAATAGGGGAAAAATAGAGAGCTATATTAGGGAAAAAAGTGTACTTATTACTGGCGCTGGCGGCTCAATAGGTTCAGAGTTGGCGAGGCAAGTAGCAAGGTTATCGCCTGGAAAATTAATTCTTTTTGAGAAATCTGAAAATGTGCTCTTTTATATAGATATGGAGCTTGGAGACCTTTTCCCTGCTATTCGGAAAACCGCTGTCATCGGCGATATATGCGATAAAAAAAGAGTAGAAGAGGTATTTGCGAAATGTAAGCCGCAGATTATCTTTCACGCAGCAGCTCATAAACACGTTCCGCTCATGGAGAAAAATTCTATGGAAGCAATTAAAAATAATGTTTTTGGGACAAAAGTTATAGTGGATGAGGCTATAAACTGTGGAGTTGAACGGTTTATCATGCTTTCTACCGATAAAGCAGTTGAGCCTACAAGCCTTATGGGTGTCTCTAAAAAGATTAGTGAGATGCTCGTGACCAGTCTTGCTAAAAAGCACCAAACCAAGTTTATGGCAGTAAGATTTGGCAATGTGCTCGGCAGCGAAGGGAGCGTTATTCCCACGTTTAAAAAACAGATAGAAAAAGGAGGTCCTGTTACCATAACCCATCCCGATATAAAAAGATATTTTATGACAATAGCCGAGGCTGCGGGGCTTGTCATGGAAGCTGGCGCGATAGGACAAGGTGGCGAAATATTCATTCTGGAAATGGGCAGACAGATAAAGATAGTTGACCTTGCGCGCGACATGATAAAACTTTCAGGTTTAAAACCGAGTATGGATATTAAGATAAAATTTACAGGTCTGAGACCCGGCGAGAAGATGTATGAAGCTCTTATTGCAGACAACGAAGTAATGTTCGCAACGGATAATAAAAAAATAATGGTTTTAGAAGCGCCAAAAGAAAACCAGCATAGTATTTTTGAGGATATAAAGACTCTGGAGGAAATCGTAGGCGGCAGCTCTATGAATATGCTTATAGAAAAGTTGAAAGAAATTGTTCCGGATTACAGACCAAGTAGGCAGATTCTCGGCGTTCTTCAAAAGGCAAAGGATCTGGATAGGGAAATAAATATTCTCATTGTTGATGACGAAAAAATAGTTCAGGATTTGCTGCGCAAATTTCTGGATGGCAGGGGATATAATACCCTTTTAGCGTCTAATGGAAGAAAGGCACTGGATGTTATCAAAACTAATAACGTGCAGATCGCAATTATTGATATAAAGTTGTCCGGATTTATGGACGGTTTGCAGCTGTTAAAACACATAAAGAAGATAAATGGGAATATAGAGGTGATAATAATCACTGGGTTCAGTACCGAGAGAACAAAGAAGCTCAGTAGACGTTTAGGAGCTTACGCCTATCTTGAAAAACCGTTTGATTTGGCAGATGTAAGAAGACATATTGAAGATGCTTTAAATAAAGTGGTATCGTGAAGCATAGCCCTTTACCTTGTTCTAAAATACTCAATTGTGTTCCTAAGCCCTTGTTGAATGCTAATAACAGACTCCCAGTCAAGCTCTTTTTTTGCCTTGGAGATATCAGGCCTGCGCACTTTGGGATCATTAACAGGCAGAGGCTTAAAGATAATCTTGCTTTTACTTCCTGTGATTTGAATTATTTGTTTTGCAAAATCTAAAATCGTCATCTCAGCCGGATTTCCTATGTTTACAGGAGTATTCACGCCTGAAAGAAGTAACCTATATACTCCTTCCACAAGATCGGAGATATAACAAAAGCTGCGTGTTTGTGTTCCTTTTCCAAAAACCGCAAGAGCTTTGTTTCTTAAAGCCTGATTTATAAATGCTGGGACTACTCTCCCGTCATTTATTCGCATTCTAGGTCCATATGTATTAAAAATTCTTACAATTCTTGTTGAAATCTTATGAAAGCGCTGATAAGCCATAGTCATGGACTCTGCAAATCTCTTTGCCTCATCATAAACCCCGCGAGGTCCAATAGGGTTTACATTGCCCCAGTAAGTTTCCGGTTGTGGATTAACCAGAGGATCTCCATACACTTCAGACGTAGAGGCAAGTAAAAACACAGCTTTTTTCTCTTTAGCAAGACCAAGCGCATTATGCGTTCCCAGAGAGCCTACTTTTAATGTTTGAATTGGCAGCTCAAGATAGTCAATTGGACTTGCTGGGGAAGCAAAATGCAGAATATAATCAAGCTTTCCCTTAATATTAATATAATTAGTAACATCGTGTCTTATAAATGTAAAATTCTTATTCTGCCGTATATGAGCAATGTTATCTTCGCTTCCTGTTATTAAGTTATCCATACAGATTACACGATAGTCTTTGCCTAACAGAAAGTCGCAAAAATGCGACCCTATAAAGCCAGCGCCGCCTGTGATCAGGACTGTTTTCATAATTTGTTATCCTTATGCCATTCTATGGTCTTTTTTACGCCCTGTTCAAAACTGGTTTTCGGACTATAGCCCAGCATACGCCCGGCTTTTGATATATCTGCCAAAGAGTGTTTTATGTCTCCTGATCTCGACTCAGTATAATCAGGTTTTATTTTGCCCGGTAAAAGATTTTTAAGCAGTTTAACTAAATCATTAAGAGAGGTTCGTCTGCCGCAGGCAATATTTAATACCTGCCCAGATGTGTTTTTTGCCTTGGCAGCCAACATGTTTGCATAAACAACATTATCTATGTACGTAAAATCTCTTGACTGTTCTCCATCACCGTAGATTTGAGGAGCGGTATTATTTAAAAAGCAAGTTATAAACTTGGGAATAACCGCGGCATACTGGCTCTCTGGATCCTGTCTGGGACCAAAAACGTTAAAATATCTCAAACACAGCGTCTCAAGTCCATAAACAGAATAAAAAACACGGCAGTAGTATTCGCCGGTTAGTTTACTTACAGCATAAGGGGATAATGGGTTAGGCTTCATATCCTCTTTTTTAGGTAAAGAGGGAGAGTCTCCGTATGCAGAAGAAGAACCGGCATAGATAAATCTCTTTATCTTATTTTTCTTCGCAGCAAAAAGCAGGTTTAATGTGCCGTCTATATTGACCTGATTTACTGTTATTGGATCCTCAACAGACCTTGCTACAGAAGGAAGCGCAGCTTCATGAAAACAAAAATCGACATCCTTCATAGCTCTATCTAAAAGATCTGTATCCCTTATATCGCCTTCTATGAATTCTATATCATTTATTAGGTGCGCAAGATTGGCTGCATTTCCGGTAGAAAGGTTATCTATTACCCTGACTTTCTTGCCGACCTTCACAAGCGCATCTACAATATGAGAACCTATAAAACCGGCTCCACCTGTTACTAGATATATACTCATAATTAATAAATCCGAAATCCGAATATCGAAACTCGAAACAAATCCAAAATTCTAATTTTCAAAATCCTAAACATTGTTTTGAACATTTGTATTTTAGTCATTTGATATTGTTTCGTATTTCGTGCTTAGTGCTTCGAATTTAGTCTTCTTTGGTTTAGCTTCACAGTTTAAATACATTCTCAAAAATCCTTTTTAACCTGCCTGTTGCATTTCTCGTATCCAATACAGCAGACGAATTCTCAACGATAAATTTATAATCATACACACTATGATTTGTAATAATAACTGTGCAACTGGATTTTCCCAGTAATGATTTATTGAGATCCTTTGAGCGCATTAATGTGTTACCAATGTTTATTTCCGAAACATAAGGATCGTTAAAAGATACATTTGCACCCTTCTTTAATAGCATACTTATGATTTCTATTGCCGGTGATTCTCTCCAGTCTCCTACATCCTTTTTATAAGCAACACCAAGTATAAATACAGTTGAACCGTTAATGCTTTTTTTGCGATTATTCAATATGTCTCTTATCTTTCTGATTACATATTCAGGCATTGCCCTATTAATTTCGCCGGCAAGCTCTATAAATTTTGCTTCATACCCATGAAGCCTGGATTTCCATGTAAGATAGAATGGATCAAGAGGTATACAATGTCCGCCTATGCCAGGTCCTGGATAGAATGGCATAAATCCAAATGGCTTTGTTGCAGCAGCTTCTATAACCTCCCACACATCTATATCCAGATAACCGCACATTATTGCCAGTTCATTCACAAGCGCTATATTTACACTGCGGAACGTGTTCTCCAGAAGCTTTACCATTTCAGCCACACGCGAAGAAGAGACTGCAATAACATGATCGTTAACTTGATTATATAAAGTTTTTGCCATAAAAGTAGATTGGCTATTAATCCCGCCTATTACCTTCGGGATATTAGCAGTATTATATTTCTCATTTCCGGGATCCACTCTTTCCGGTGAAAACGCAAGGTAGAAGTCCTCTCCTGCCTTTAATCCGCTTTTTTCCAGTATCGGCTGTATGACTTCATCTGTTGTGCCCGGATACGTAGTGCTCTCCAACACAACCAGCCGTTCCGCTTTCAGGGTTTTTGCTATTTTTTTAGATGCATCAATTATATAGGAAATATCCGGTTCCTTCGTTTTTCGCAATGGTGTTGGAACACACATTATGATAGCGTCATGTTTGCCAAGAATTCTGTAATCTGTAGTTGCCTGAAAAGACTTCTCCTTCACATATGATTTAATCTCTGACGATTTCACATCTCCAATATATGAAACTCCTTTGTTAACACTTTCCACTCTCTTCCTATCAACATCTATGCCTGTTACACAGAACCCTTTTTTTGCGAACTCCATACATAAAGGCAGTCCTACATATCCTAAGCCAATCACTGCAATTCTTGCCTCTTTATTTTTTATCTTATTAATTAGCTGGTTTGACATTTGAGCTTTGACATTTGACATTATTTGTTCATCTCCCAATACTCTTATAAACAAAACCGAGCTTTTCCATTTCCGTCGGGTCATACATATTGCGGCCATCAATAATTACAGGCTGATTAAGCAAAGTTTTTATCTTCTTAAAATTCAACTTATTAAATTCAGGCCAGTCCGTAATAATAACAAGTGCATCGCTGCCTTCTGCCGCGCAATAAGGGTCTTTGCAATATTGTACGTTTTTTAGGATCTCCTTTGCTCTGGGGCCGGCCACAGGATCATATGCTTTGATCTTTGCGCCCTCTTGCTGGAGTTTGTTTATAATGTATATTGAAGGCGCTTCTCTCATATCGTCAGTGTTTGGCTTAAAGGAAAGACCTAATATTCCTATAGTTTTGTTATTCATAACCCACATTACCTGCTTTATTTTTCTAACTAAAGCTTCCCTTTGCATTCTGTTGACACTTTCAACAGACTTAAGCATTTCAAAGTCATATCCTGCCTCTTCAGCTATCTTGGTAAATGCAGAAACATCCTTTGGGAAACAAGACCCCCCATACCCTATACCAGCGCGCAAGAAACTCTTGCCTATCCTTTTGTCAAGCCCCATACCCTCCGCAACCTTTTCCACATCCGCTCCTACTCGCTCACATATATTGGCAATTGAATTAATATAAGAAATCTTGAGAGCAAGATACGAATTTGACGCATGTTTAATGATCTCTGCGCTTTTTATATCCGTAACAACTATTGGCGCGTTGAGCGGCTGGTATAATTTTGTCATTATTTTTCCAGCTCTCTCGCTTTCAACCCCGATTACAATCCTGTCAGGATGCATAAAATCCGATATTGCAGAACCCT
>JAUWOV010000053.1 GCA_030611945.1 bacterium
ACTATGATGCTGATGGAATAACCTCCACTGCTATGTTATATAGATTTTTAAAGGATTCTGGCGCAGATATTGATTTTTATATTCCAAACAGGATGAATGAAGGTTATGGGCTTAATACCAATGTAATTAAAGACTTATGCAAAAAGAGCACGAAACTTATTATTACTGTTGACTGCGGAACAAATTCTATTGAAGAGGTCAATGCTGCAATCAGCATGGGGACAGATGTTATCATTACAGACCATCATACTGTTGAAATACCATTACCTCAAGAATACCCTATAGTTAATCCAAAAAGGAATGATTCTAAATATCCTTTTTCTGAACTTGCTGGTGTAGGTGTTGTATTTCAATTATGCAGAGCGCTGGCAAAGCATCTTCTTGGAGATATATCTTCCGAAGAAATCCTTAAATACATGGATCTTGCAGCAATAGGCACTATAGCAGATGTTGTGCCTCTCTTAGGAGATAATAGAATAATCGTAAAACTTGGAATCTCAAAACTCAAAACCTCAGAAAACATTGGGCTCAAGACACTGATTAAAGAATCCGGACTAAAACAGGACAAAATATCCAGCGGACAGGTAGCGTTTATGTTAGCTCCAAGACTCAATGCTGCAGGCAGAATGCAGAGCGCTCGGGAAAGTGTTACGCTGCTTATAACAAATTCTCAGGAAACTGCATCTGATAAAGCAAAGCTCCTTTGCGAAGAAAACACCAACAGACAGGAAATAGAGAAAGAGGTTCTTGCCAGCGCTGTTGAAATGGTAAAAGACTCAGTTAATCTGGATAACGAGCATGTTATTGTACTTGAATCAGATTTATGGCATGAAGGAGTTATTGGAATAGTAGCCTCAAGGCTTGTTGATATGTTCCACAGACCCGCAATTCTAATATGCGCGAATAAAAAAGAAGCAAAGGGTTCAGGAAGAAGCATATCAGGTTTCAATCTTGTTGATGCTCTTCGGGAATGCGAAGACTGCCTGATTAGATTCGGTGGACATTCTTATGCTGCTGGTGTGACAATTAATAAAGATAATATTAAAAAATTTAGAAATAAAATCAATAAAATTGGAACAAGAGTAATAACAAAAGAGCTTCTTCAGCCAAAGTTGCGCATAGATTTAGCTCTCTCTCCATCTAATATCACAAACAAGTTTTTACTTGAAATAGAACATCTTGAACCTTATGGCATGGGAAACCCAAAACCTGTATTTATTGCAAAGGGTCTTAAATTAGGCTTTTATCCCAGAAAGGTCGGCGATAATCATATCAAACTTACACTATCTCAACAGGGCAGACAATTTGAAGCTATTGGATTTAGAATGGCTGACTATATGGACAACTACAGAGACCAAAACCACATTGATATTATCTATACTCCACAGATAAATATCTGGCAGGGCAGAAAAAACTTGCAATTAAACTTGAAAGACCTGAGGTTTAGAACCTAAGCGACTCTTACTGCCTTCCCGGAACGAATACACTGGGTGCAAGCCCTTATTCGCCTGGGTTCCCCTTTGATCAGAACCTTTACAGACTGCAGATTGGGAAGCCATCTCCGTTTTGTTCTGTTATTTGCATGACTGACATTATTACCGGTCATTGGTCCCTTTCCACAAACTTCACATTTTCTTGACATTCTAAAATTCTCCCGAGTAGTCAGGGCAGATACATAAATCTGCCCCTACGTTTGCAGAATATAGCATACTTATTCTTTCCTTGCAATGCTTTTCCTGCTTGCCAAAACCAGTGCATGATGATAGCATAATATTGTTATGAAGAGTTATAAGCCTGAAATAATTGCTATTATTCCTGCAAGACACGCCTCTACTAGACTTCCGGGAAAAGTGCTCAAGGATATTTGCGGGAAACCTATGATACAGCATGTCTATGAAAGAGTATCCAATGTTCCCTTTATTCAGAAGACAATCATAGCTACAGATGATAAACGCATATCGCAGGCAGCGCAAAAATTTGGAGCTAATACTGAGATGTCACCAAAAAGCTGCAAATCCGGCACTGACAGAATTGCATGGATAGTCAAGAAAATGACAGATATTAGAGAAGATGACATTATTATTAATGTGCAGGGAGACGAACCTTTAGTAGCCCTACAAGCTATTGAAAAGCTTATAAAGACAATATCCTGTGACTCACATGTTGTTATGGCAAGTTTAATGACTAAAATATCTGATGTTAATGAATTAATGAGTTCTGATGTTGTTAAAGTAGTTGTTGATAAGGATAATTTTGCATTATATTTTTCCCGCTCCCCTGTCCCCTTTTCAAGAGATAAAGGAGAAACAGACATATTCTACAAACACTTGGGAATGTATGCCTACAGAAAACATTTCTTATTAAAGTATGCCAAAATGCTTCAAACCCGTCTTGAAAAAATTGAAAAACTTGAACAGCTTAGAGCTCTTGAAAATGGATATAGAATAAAAATGGCGGAAACGGAATTTGATTCAATAAGTGTTGACACTCATGCAGATCTAGAAAAAATTCTATCTCTTTTTCGCTAAACAAGCTGTATAAAGGTTATCTGTTTGGCAGACCATTTCTTGAATACTGAATTTTGCTACACGTTCTCTGGCTTTTCTTCCCATATCAATTCTTAATTGCTTATTATCCAAAATTTTCATAATAGCATTTGCCAGTTTATCACTGTTTGCCGAAGGAACAATAAAACCTGTTTTCCCATCAATCACCGCTTCTTTGTTTCCTCCAGCATCTGTTGCTACAACAGGTTTACCCGCTGCCATTGATTCTAATATAATATTTGAAAACCCTTCTATGAAAGAGGAAAGCACAGAAACATCTATGATATGAAGCAGCTCAGGGATATCATGTCTAAGTCCTGTAAAGATTACCTTGCCTCTTATCCCCAGTTTCATCGCCTGTTCTTTAAGTTCAGATTCTAACGGTCCTTCTCCAACAATCATGAATTTTACATTATCAATAACTCTGTTGATTTTGGATGCTGCTTCTAAAAAATACTTATGTCCTTTTTGAGGATAAAGGCGCGCAAAAGTCCCAACTAACAGTTCATCTTCCCTAATACCAAGCTCCTCTCTCTTAGCCTGATAGTCAAAGTCTTTATTAAACTCCTCAATATCTATACCATTATATATTGTTACAAACTTATCCGGAATAATTCCTGAATTTTTAATGTTAAACTCTCTTACAGCATCTGAAACAGCTATTATTTTATCTGTGTATTTTGAAAGCATCCTATCAACCAGAAAGTGTTTTCTTGTTTTCCATGTGTCTATATTGTGAAGATTGGCAATAATCACCGGTATACCCGCAAATCTTGCGGCAATGCGGCCAGGCGTGTTTGACCGATACATATGAGTATGAACTATATCAAATTTCTCATTCTTCATAAATTTGTATAACCTGTACAATCCCACAGGATCCAATCTGCTCTTCATATGTATCTTGCGCACTCTTATTCCAAGATTCTTCAACTCATCTTCGTAAGCGCCTTGTTTATCCCGAATACAGCAGACTGTTATGTCATATTTGTCCCTTAATAAAGAAAGCACTCTAACCAGTCTTTTTTCTATTCCGCCGACCGGCAGCCATGTTATTATTCTTAAAAGTTTGGGTTTATACTGCATTAATCAACTTCTCCAATCTATCTTTTCCTGAAATAATTTCTATTTCAATTCTAAGAACCCGTAGAGACGCAAAATCTTGCGTCTCTACCCTTTGCAACCTTACTGCGTCTTTTTGCGTAGTAATGATAAATTTTGCATCAAGCTCTTGCCTTCTTTCCTGTATATTATCCATATCCTCTTTTGTATACCAATAATGATCAGGATATCTAGCCAATTCCACTATTTTAGCTCCAATATGTTCCAATGTGTTCTCAAAAGATACTGGATCTCCAAGACTTGAGAGCGCTATTACCTTTTCCCCTTTTATACATTCAATATCTATCTGTTTTTCCCCGGCAATATTCTCTAAACATACAGACCTGTAAACAGTCTCTATAATCTGCGCTGAATCATTAATTTCCAGAAGTTTTCTCTTAATCTTCTCAAGATTATCATCCTTAATCATATCAGTCTTTGTTATTATAAAGCAATCTGCTCTTTTTAAACACTTATATGGCTCACGCAAATTCCCTCTTGGGAAAACATATCCATTGCCAAAAGGGCTGGAAGCATTTATAACTACTATACTTATATCTCTATGTAAGCGCCAATGCTGAAAGCCGTCATCTAAAACTACTGTATCTATATGAAAACTATCTCCTGCGATTTTCCCCGTTTCATACCTATTCCTGCCAACAAAAACGACTGCGTCTTTCAGGTTTTTTGCTAAAAGATATGACTCATCTCCTGCTGCTTCTACATTACACAAAATCTCTTTGCCGTTAGAAACAAGTTTTATATCACTCTCTCTGACTCTTTTGTATCCTCTGCTCAATACTGCAACTTTTTTCCCTTTTTTAATAAGCATATTCACTACAAGCTCTACAACAGGAGTTTTACCTGCTCCTCCCAATGTTATGCCTCCAATGCTTATAACCCTTGAGGAAAGTTTCTTTTTTTTAAGAAGATTCTTGGAGTACATAAAAAGCAAGATATTCTGAGCGATAGTTACCAAAAATGAAATAAAAAAGAGACATAGTTTTAATAATCTATGTTTTCTACTATCAGAGACTATATTTTTATAAAAAAAATCGTGCCAGAATTTATTCACTTGTGTGATGGTAGGAGTATTATTATTCGCAAAATTTCTTATTGCATCCAGGCAGGTAAAGGAGTCCCTGTAACATCGAAGTACAAAACTTCAGGTGCTATATCTATTTCATTGCCCCACACAACTGTTCCTAATTCCTTGCTGACAACGAAGTTTTTAAAGAAATTTACATCTTGAAATTTTTTAAATACACCACCTTTCTTAATGTATCTCGACAGATCGATAATTCCTTTTTTCCCATTATCAAAAAGAATTTCCAATCGGTAGCTGTCACAATATTTAGCATCTATGACATCGTGAATCATAGCAATACTCCTTAAAACCTACTTATTTCTGGCATTACAGTCTTTCATATTTACATCTATTAACTTTGATTATACAACAAAATGAGTGAATTGCAATGCGCAAAATTATTTTAAATACTCACGCTAGCTGAATTTTTGTTTGAACTGGTTCAAAGATTCTCGGATTGTTTCAATATCTCCTGGTTTACCCTCTTTTTCCACTAATTTAAGAGGAGCGGACATACCAAGAGCTGGCGTATATCCTCTGGAAAGGATTGCCTCCTGATATTTGGGACCTGTTTCATAATCTACTCCGCCTGTAGGCATTATAATTCGCCCGGCATGACTTTCTCTAACATAAGGAGCCAGCAAAGCCTTGATACCGCTTGGACCATGAACACTTGCTGGAAAGACCTTAATTGCGTCAGGTTCCAATCCATCGTCTCTTTCAATAAAGTATTGTAATTCTGTTGGACTCAGTATTGCCGGCGCTGAGAATACATTTGCTTCCCGAGTGAGCTTTACAAACTCCTTTCCTTCGCCATAGCCTCCCATAACATTAGCCGGAGCAATGATCATATCAAATCCCATGTCTATTGCTGATTCTAATTCTTTTGGATTGATCACGCTTCCAACCCCAAGTATAAAAGGATCATCCTCTGAGCATTCCGCTCTTTTTTTTGTCAGTTCCTTCATGCCTTCTCTCAGGATATGTTCTTCAATCCGAAATGTGCATTCAGCAACATATCCCGCCTTATAAATCTCCCACATAGTAGTAACCATATGCTCAGGTTCTTTAACATGGTTCTTGTTCACCACTACAACTATCCCACTTTTGCGAATAGCCTTATTCACACGGTCTCTGTTTCTTTTGTAATCTGACATCCTATTCTCCCTGCAATTTTGTGAATAGCTGTAAGTTTAACTATCTTTGCTTAGGATATTATATCCTCGCCATTTTACACGCTCAGCCAATTTCTCAGCAGCTGACCATGCCATCCTGTGCTCTGGGCTTAAAACCCATAATCGCCGACTTTCTTCCGAATTGAAGATCAGATTCATTTGATAATTATAGGTTGTAGGAATAGCTTGTATCCCCTTTGCTATTTCATATGGGTAAACTTTCAGTAAACTGGATTCTATATAGCCCTTTAAACTCTTTAATGCTGGAACATATACTTCTTTATACATCTCTTCAAAAGCATTTTGATTATCTTCTGAAACTGCAAAATATATTTGTAATAAAATCATTTTTTTTCCTCTCTTTTTAATGAGTTTTCTACAGAAGAATAAGGCATTAATCGCTTTCGTAATGACTCCTTCATTGTTTTTCTTGTCAATGAGGGAAGATTCAGCGATTCTAATTCTTGCCAGATAGATTCCGGCAAGGGGTCAACAGCAGCTATTAGACTTTTTCTAAATGTTTCCCGTAATTTCACACCAATAGGAATACAGTGAATACGCGGCTCCTGCAGGCAGAATTGTAGAATTAGAGAAATCATTGAAAGATGTTTTTCCTTGCAAAATTTATAGAATATCCTTGCGGCAGGTAATAAATATTCCAGGTGTTTCAACTTCTTTTGCGCATAAACCTCATCCGGGTCTCCACCAGTCAAAAAACCATGTGCTAAAACAGAAGCATTCATTACCCCAACATCATATTTTGCCGCCAGAGGTAATAACCAATCAGCCAGACTTGTATCAAGAGGATGGTAATTATTAAACTGCATTATAACATCAACACGCCCGGATTCTATTATAACCTTATGACCATAAAAAGATTTTTGCCCCAAACCGATTGCTTTTATTATACCCTGTTCTTTTAGATGTTCTAATGCATCCAACGCACAGCCAGGCGCAATAGCTTCCTCAATACCTTCTGGAGTATGTGTATCCGGATCATGGATATGAACTATATCAAGATAATCTGTTTTCAATAGTTTCAAACTTAACTCCACGCTCCACATTGTCGCATCCCATGAGTAATCACCGCAGCGTTCATGATGTGAACCCGTTTTTGTAGAAATAACAATCGAATCCCGAGGTACATTTTCCAATGCAAGTCCCATTCGTCTTTGACACTCTCCATACATAGGAGATGCATCAAAAAAATTAACCCCCTGATAAAGCGCGTAATGAACCGTATCAATAGCCTGTTTATCCGTAATTTCTTTTTGACCAAGCGGAAAACCGCCAAGGGCGATAGCTGACACCTTTAAATTGGTTTTACCCAATCTGCGGTATGGCATATTTCCCCAAATAATCTCTCCGTATGAACTACTCACAATCTTTCCTTTGAACTCTTATGGCACCGGTATTTCAAAGCTTTCTCCTTCCCTCATCTTTTTTAATTTAACTCCAGGAGAGCGCATTTTTATTTCCCGTTCTAATTTATCTAAATCTAAATGCTGATCAGGAAAAGCCCCATAATGTATTGGAATAAAATAATCAGGTAATAACAGTGATGCGGCATAAGCGGCTTCTCTATAACCCATATTAAATTTCCCACCCACAGAAACGATAGCTACCTTTGGCTGATATAAATCTCTAATTATTGTCATATCAGTTGTTACCCCTGTATCTCCTGAAAAATAAATCGCGTTATCTACACTGTTGACTGTAAGCACATATCCAACAGCGCCGGAACCTGGCTGAATTGGACCGTTTACCCATCCATCACCCTGTATTTCCGATGTATGTACGGCAGATACCATAGTTATTGTAATTTCATTCCCTTTCCAACTGCCACCCACATTAAGGACATACATATTTTCGCCCTCTTTTAAACCTTTTAGATCGGCATAACTTGCTATTTCAGGAGTACAAATAAAGGTGGCTCCGGTTTTTTTTACAATTTCTATTGAATCGCCCAGGTGATCGATATGACCATGCGTAACGCATACAACTGTCGCTTCCTCAATATCACTTACTTTTAGAGAGCATGCCGGATTTTCATCTATCCACGGATCAAAGTAAATAATATCTTTATTGAATTGTACGGAAACTGACGCATGCCCTAACCAACTAATTGAGATTTTCTTCATTCGCCATCCTTTCCTAACAACCATTTAACCGCATTATGTAATAGTTTTTGAACGCAGGGGTGCATAAGGGCTTTTAAAGAATGTCCATGCGGAAGATAGACAACACGCCCCTTTCCATACTCGTGCGCCCAGCCTGATACAGATTGCCGTCCATCTTGACCTTGACTTACGAGAAGTATTTCTACGCGGTCATAATCAAAATAGAGAAAGTGTTGTTCATCGGTAATCTCGTAGGATTCCACACCTGCAGTAACGGGGTGGGTTTTATTCACAACGTCGACGTTAAAATCCGCTATGGGGGGATGACCGATATAATAACCACCCAGTGTCCGCCTGTATCCATTTTTCCAGGGGTAATCCCATGCAGAATTATGAAGCGCTAAAAAACCGCCGCCGCTTAACACAAACTGTTCAATAAATTCTTCCTGTTCCAATGTCATCCATGGTACCGGCGAGTTACGCCTATCAGGAAACTCAACGCCATCCCTGTGAAATATCAATAGATTTTCTTCTGCGATACTCTCTTTACCAAAAGAAGCGTAATCAGAGGTACAACTATATTTAATTCTTTCATCTTTTAATACTGCGCCTATTCCCTCAAAAGCGATATTCGGATCATGGTAATGATCACCTGCCAGAATAAGTCCCTTATTTATATCCAATATAGAATCCTCCTTTTTCTCATTAGAAGAAATTACACAAATGCGTATACTTTCGTCCCTTGAGATGGAATCTCTACAGGAACTGTTGTCCAGTCATTGCTCGCTTTTGCCGTAAGGACACGGTCTTCGCTAAGTTCCTTGACTTTTGAGAACCGTCCCTTCCCCTTCAGTATCCCGTTTCCCGTCTCCTCTCCATAATTGGTTACCACAACTACCTGTCCGTCTGGTCCGTTCATGCTTCTCGTTCGCAAATAGCCGTGCAGGATATCCAGACGAACCGTTTCCGAATCGGCTATCACCTGACGGGCAAACTGCGCAATAAAATCCGCAGCTTTGGGATTGTAGTCCTTATGGAGACCGCGACACAGGGAAGTTCCGATGAGCATTGTGTGACCCTTTCCATAGTGGTTTTCAATAATTCCGGGATGTCCGCTGCTAAACGCGGCAACTGTTTTGCCGGACGTTTGATGTAACCATACCTCGTAGCGATAGGACGATAGAGATTTTGTTCCGTCTGAAAAGACTAACTCAGAGGGTTTTTCCCAGCCTACAACGTCTTCAATCTGTGCGCCAAAGACGTCCGCTAAACCAAATGCCGGGCAGGGTCTATAAAAGAATCCATGGTCGTCCTTCCATCCGAATATGCCGTCCGCCAGGAACGATCCCCCGTCTTCTACGAATCGCCCAATGGCTGCCGCAGCCTCGGGGGATACATGATTCATTTCAACTGCGTAAATCACGTCATAGTTGGACGCAATTCCACTGACCAACTCTTCAGTGCTTATCAAATCCACAGCCACGTTGGCGTTCCACAACGCCTTGTAACAGCCCTTGATAGCATCAAAGTGTCCGCCGCGGTTGTTGTCCCGACAGTATTCACGCTCTCCAATAATGTAGTTGTTTTTCGAGAACCAGATCGCTGCTCGGGCAGGGATGGGTCTTGCTTTGGCCAGAATGTGAGAATGTTTTTTCATCGCAGCCAGCACATTCTTCGCGGCGACCATTCGCTCGGATAGATTACCCCGCATATCCGTCATCCCCCATTCTCCCCCCTCCCAACTCAGCGAAATGGGGTGCAGGCTGCTAAATAGAACAGTACTACAACCGGCGACGCGGGCGTTCCACAGCCACCTAGTTATATGATAGTCGCGCGGCGTGAAAGGCTGGGCGCCGGAGAAAATGTTCGACCCTCCCTGGAGTTCGGAAAGCCAGAAAGACCCGCTCTTCTTGCCAGCGCTGCGAAGTTCATCCATTTGAAAATTGAACAGGATTGGCAGATCGCTCATCGAGAACTGCGGAAAAGAATGCCCAGGATGTAGAGACCTTCCAATGTAATCCACGGCGGAGGCATATTCCCAGATGTCGATACTACTGTTGGGATTGACATTGGTGGGATGGACGGGGTCATATTTCTTAACCTCCTTCCCGATCCAGGTGAGCCATTCCGTACTGCGCCATATATTAAAGTCGATCCAATCCCTGTAGGCGGCATGGTCTATCCAGCCCCCCTTAGCCCGAAAGGTATCTTCCGTAACGATTATCTCTTCAAAAGAGGTAAATCTCTTGCCTTCTATGAACGTGGTGTTGAACCACACCTTGTTTAGTTGTTCGATATTGCTGTCATAGAGTTCTTCTAACCATTGACGGTAGCGCGCTATCACCAAGGGGTGATACGATGGTGCGGAGCGAGTCTCGTTCTCCAGAATCCAGCCGTATAAGCCCGGATGGTTTCGGTAGCGCTCTACGAGACGGCGGATATATTCCGACGCGAACTCGCGAATTCTCACATCATCTATCTGCCCCCATTCAATATCCTGTCTCTCATCACGCAGCCACCTCGAGCCTGCTGAAGTTGACCGGAATATGACGACGATACCTATATCGTGCTTTGCCGCATGGTCGAACATAGTGTCGTACAGTCCGAAGTCCCATACTTCTGACTTCGGATTAATCTCTTGCCAGTTTATGCACGTACGGATCACGTTGAACTTATTCTTTTGGAGCATGTGCATGCCTTTCTCAATAAACGAAGCGGTAACATTGGGCTCCATCTTAATATTAAAAAAGGCTCCGACCCTGAACTCATCAACTTGTTCCATGCCGGACTGTTGACCATTTGTAAAAGAATTTCTTTCTATACTTTTCTCCTCCTCCATTAATCTATTTTCGTAACCGTTTATGGGGGCATTTCATGCCCCCAAATTCATTAATTTCCCCGATATTCCGACACGGAATATTCTAATAAAGGCAATCAATAATCACTCATATCAAATTACTATTGCATTGCTAAAAACCTTATCTATTTCTATTGTATTTATTCGTGCATTTGTGGCTGTTTTTCTTTCTTTTAGCTCGTGAACGGTTACCAAATTCTCAGAGGTAATAATTGGATTACCTTCATACCGTCTAAAAACCGTTTTGTTAGCCATATTTCTCAATTACTCCGTCAGCTTAAACTTTTTAAAATAACGAGGATTTTTCCTTCCTGTAATACCACTGCTATTTTGGTAATAGTAGGTCTGTCCTGCTCCTTCATCATCATCAAAGATCACAAAATTAAAACCAAATACAACTCCTCTTTTTGCTTTTAATCGAATATTTTTAAACGGTATCTTTACTTCATAAAAGGTTTTATTTTGTTCCCTTTTTACAGCAGCCTCACATTCCTTCCAAAAATCAGAAGTTACCCCAAACCATTTATGTGTTTCCATACCTTTACGAGTCAATGCAATTCCCAGCTCGTAATCGTCATATCCGTAATCAAGCTCTTCCGTTAAGGAAGCATTGACCAATGGGTCAAAGGCAAACTGTATTGCGTCACCATTCCAGATATTCCAACCTGTCTCACTATTAAAGTGTTTATCATCAGTTACATCAGCAGCAAAATAGAAGTTATCATTGTCCCAACCAACATATACCTTAGCGCTCAAATCATCTGTTCCGTTCCAATTAATGTGCGGGTCGGGGGGTAAAATCTGTCCGCGGTTATTCATAAGTATACAAGGGTGTTTTTCCCATTCTGAAAGATTACCGTCTATTTTTATCGATTTATTAACTTTTTTACATATTAAGTATTTTACCGGAAAGGATTTCGATATTTTTTTAAATCCTTTGCCGCAATCTATTAACAGATTTATCTCTTTTTTCCGATTAATTATGTTATCAGGCAGAGAAACATTCAGTGAAACCCTTTCTTTTTCAGGTATCTGCACTTTTTTGATTTGGGTTTCGTTATTTATCTTTATAGAAATGCTTGCATTTAGTATCTGATTAATCTGGTTATCTAGATATAAAACCCCTTTATTTATCTCTGGAGTAGTAAAAAATATCTTTACAGGAGTAATATAGAGCTTGCCTGAAGAAAGAATAGAACAAAGCTCTGTAAAGCTTTTCCCGCCCTTTTTGCTTAAATATACAGGAAATTCTCCTATCTCAAAAGTTACCTCTTTACTTTTATCGTCTCTCTTAACAGGATTGCCCATAACATCAAAAATAGATAATGATGCAGGATTAATACCTGTAAGAGTAATCTCCCCTTCGCCTCTTGTAAGCCATATAGCCGCATGGGATTTATTACCAGTCTTTTTAAAGACAACAGCATTTATCGCTCCTAAATCTATCCTTTTTGATTCAATTACATTTTCTACTATCCCGGCAACTACGCTGTAAGCGGGAACAGTGGGCATTGGATATCCGCTACGCCACAGGCCATAAGAATATTTTCCACCTTCAATACAGTTAGCAGACACAAACCAATGACATGAATCAACCCCTTCCGTCATTCTGGCTAAAAGATAGGTTCTTGTTAATCTTTTAACCATGTCTTTAGCATATTCACCATCGGGCGGCTCAAACCCATCTAATGCATAGCCAAATTCTGAGATATAGATATGCTGATTAGCTCCATACTCCCTCCCCAGTTCTAATGCTTGTTTAAAATCCTCCGGCAGAAAATCCTCAGGCATTGCAGGAAGCGGTTTGTCAGGACCAACGCAGCGAGGAGAACAGTAAGGGTCTAAAGGAAAGATGTTAAACTCTTTGCCTGCTTTTTTAAAAACATCTCTTGTAAAGGTAAATTTTCTACACTCAGACGGTCTTATAGCTCCTATTTTCGCATCCGGCACTAAAGA
>JAUWOV010000048.1 GCA_030611945.1 bacterium
AATTCCATTCCCAGAGGACCTGTCCAGTAATTAGTTTTCCCGTTTTTTAAAGGTCCCATTGCGGCCTGAATTGTTTCCTCTTCAAAATGGGGCCATTTTGGAAACGATTCTTTGCAAACAGGTTCTCCGTCGTTTATTGCAAGTTGTTCTTTACTCATATGTTCTTCTCCTTGTTATTTGTGTAGTGTGTTTAGCAGTTCTATTGCTTTGTCTCTAAGTATATAACCGGTTTCCGGTTTAAAAGCTGCGCCTGTTGATTCATATCCTCCCTGCTGGAAAGATTCCTTTCTGGCAATGTATCCCAGATAATCTCCGCCTAGTTCTATAATGAAAGTTTTTGAGAAGGGAGATTTTTTCTTTATTTCAAGACCGAACTCTACGAAATACTCACATGGTACAGCTACAAATGCTGTATCTCCTATTCTGATAGCAGTAATTTCTGCAATATATTCATCTTTGCCCAGTCCCTGAGCTCTGAGCAATCCCAGACTTGAGAGAAATTCTTCCATGTGCCCCGGCCAATCTGCGTCTGTAGAATTTGTTCTGCTTGATACTATTTCTCTTGCCTTCCTGATAGAATTCCTATCATAATCTTTTAGGGGAAGTTTTGCTTGGATTCTTCCTCCTGAAACAGTAACATCATCTCTAAATTTCTCCATTCTTGCAACAGTTTTAATTACTTCGAAACCGAGAACTCTTCCTATTCGTGAAGCATGTTCAAAGTATTCGTATTTTTTATCAGGATCCCTCTTTACATTTGCATGATTGATATTTCCCATAGCGCCTGAAGTATAAACAAATCCTATATCTCCTATCTGCTTGGCAATAACATCATTCATAACTCCCGGAAAATCCGCCGATACCTCATATCCGTCAACAGTGTCCGTGTGCAAAGCAAAATTAACTATAAGCCCATCAATTTTATTATAATCATCTCCAAAAGCCAGAACTCCCAGTTCAGGGTCAATTGGTCCGACAGGTTTAACAATATCAGGATTTCCCATACCTGGATTTGTTATGACTTTTCCATTCTTCATTATAAATCTGCGGTTAAAGGAAACGTTATGCTCTTCTCCGCTCAAGCACGCTACTTTTGTTTCTCTGGCTGAGTGAAAAGCATCAACTGCTGCAGACGCTATTCTGGAAGGTAATGCTGTAAGCCATTTTTCATCCAGTCCGTGTGTAATTCCAGAGTCTTTTTTGTATACTAATGAAGGACCTGTATGTGTATGTGTTGCGCAGATAATGATGTTTTTATCAGGAATTCCGGTTTCTTTTACTATAAGTTCTCTTGCAAGCTCAACTTCCTGCTTTTCTATTCCAATCAAATCGCAGGAAACCATGCAAACTTTGTTTTTACCGTCATTGAGTACTGCCGCTTTGGCAAACAGTCTGTCATGAATTTTTTTAGCTATTCTTACATCAAAGTGCCCCTGAAGATAACATCCAACAGGTGGGGTAATGTCTATCTTTGAAAATCCTGCTTTTAGCATCTTATTTCTCCCTGAATTGTCATTATTTTTATGGACTTTAATTTATAAAAAAAACACCGTATATGTCAATGAAAAACTTTTAATCAAAATATTTTCTTGACGTGAATTATAAATACATGATATCATTCAAAAGTGGTTAGGTCAACCAGCCACTTTGATAAAGTTTGAGGATATTTGAATGGTTAGTTATTTAAAAAACTCGATACCTAAATATAAACGGCTAAAAGACATCCTCGGCGAGGAAATTAAGAATGGTAAATTTAAGGAAAGTGACAAGTTTTATTCAGAAAGAGAGCTGGTTGGGAAATTTAATATCAGCAGAAACACGGCTGTAGAATCGCTCAGGATACTTGAGAGCCAAGGACTTATAGAGCGTATTCAGGGGAAAGGTACATTTGTAAGCAATAAAAAACTGTCTAACAACACAAAGAATATTGCTGTTGTGGTAAGTGAAATATTTGAGACAAGACATTCTGCAAGTATTTCTCTTATACAATCAATGGAAAAAGTTTTAGATAAGGCAGGTTATCATATTCTATTGATAAGCCTTGAACATTACTCGAAAAAGCAACAGATTGACAATCTTATTTCTCAAAAAAAGGCAGATGCATTTATCTTAGTCTCTGTACCAGGCGAGGTTCATAAATGGTTTGCTTCCAAAAACGTGCCGTTTGTTATTATCGGTAATACCTTATTGAAAAACGCTCCTTATATAAATGTGGATTATTTTAAGCTTGTAAACAAAGGGATATCTTATCTTCTAGAATTAGGACACAGAAAGATAGGATTTGTAATTGGTGATAAGGAAAATATTGGAGTGATGATAGGAATAAGAGGATACGAGAATGCATACAACAGTCTTGGACTGGCAGCTCAAAGCAGATACATAATGACAGATATTAGCAATGCCTCTAATGTAATTAAGGCAACAAACAATCTTATTGATGCTGGAGCAACAGCTATTTTGTTTGATATATATATGTTTAATTACGCAGTTGATGAAATCGGGGATAGGGGATTAGGTGTTCCAGAAGATATATCACTTATGGTTGCTACTCAGAAGATTAGAAAAATAAACGCAAAAAATTCATTACTTACAGGCTTTGAAGTTGATATAAACAAAACTTATCGTCTTGCAGGAAAGATGATAATTGATTTAATTAATGGCAAGGAAGTTAAAAGCAAGACAGTACCTTATAAGTTTTTTGAGGGCAATAGTTGCAAGAAATTAGGCACAGAGGCACAAAGCAGTAGAGGCACAAAGAATGAATAAAATAAAAAAGAATGTTCATAAAGATTTTCATGGCGCGATGAGTTTTGGCTTGAAGTATGTGTATGATAGTTATGGAGACAATGGCGTTAAGGAATATTTTAAAGAACTAGCCAATACAGTTTATTCTCCGTTGTCAAAAGCTCTGCAAAAGAAAGGACTTGGAGAATTAGAAAAGCACTGGAGGAAAATATTTGATCTTGAAGATGCTGATTATGAGCTTTTCTATAAAGATAATGTACTTAATCTGAAAATAAACAAATGTCCTGCGATTAGCCATATGAAGAAATTCGGCTATGAGATATTTGAGAAATTCTGCGAGCATTGCAGGATACTTAATGCTGAAATTTGCAGGAATGCAGGCTGTCAGAGTTCAATAGAATATGATCAGAATAAGGGTAAATGCCTGCAGAAATTCTGGAAAGAGAGAAGGAAGACTAAGGTCTAAATAAAATGATTTCATGTACTGAGTTTATATTAACCTATAATGAATTATTCAAGTTTCTGGATAAAAAAGGCGGCAAGAAGAAGGTTGTAAACTTCTGGGAAGGGATATCAGATAATTTCCTGCAGAATCTAGAATCTCTTGTAAAAGAAAAGGGAATACAAGGCATGAAGGAATACTGGACTCATACATTAACCGAGGAAAATGCAAATTATAAGATGGTTTTATAACAGCAATAGGAACACCGCTGGATGAAGTGGGCAATCTTGTAAAAGAAAGTTTTAAAAAACATATTAATGACCAGATAAAAGCAAACATCAGCGGAATATTATGTATGGGCACAATGGGAAAACAGGCTACTATCAAAAATAATGTATTTGTTGAGGTGGCTGAAACAGCAGTTAATTGCATAAACTCTGCTGTGCCCGTGATAGTTGGATGTATGGATAATAGCATTGAAAGAGTAAAGGATAGAATAGAGCTTATCAAAAAATTTAAGCTTGATGGAATAGCTCTTACAACACCTTTTTATCACGGCTCAAGCCAGAAGGATTTATTGAGATTTTTTGGAGAAATTGCAGATTATTCTCCTTTTCCGATTTATCTGTATGATTTACCTCAAGTAACAAAGATAAAGACAGAGATTGATACAGTGATTGAATCAAGTAAGCACACGAATATTGCGGGTATCAAGTGTTCGCATGACCCTGCTTATGTAAGGAAACTCCACGACCATTTTAAAGAAAATCATGATTTTGATGTTATAAGCGCGCAGGTTGATTTAATGGATGTATTCTATAGATATGGAATAAAGCTTCAACTTGACGGCATTTTTTGTTTGTTCCCAGAATGGATGAAAGAATTAAAAGCATCTCTTGATAAAGAGGATTGGGGTAAAGCAAAACTTGTTCAGCAAAGAATAACCTCTTTTAGAGATAAGCTGATTAAATTGGATGTATTTCCTGCTTTCAGCTATGGAATGAATCTGCTGGGATATGAAGGCAACTTTGCGCCTGATTATTGTGAACTTGGGAAGGAAGGCAAAGACAAAGTTTGTGAGTTGATGAAGGAATATGGATTAACTTAGAAAATTAAATTCATAACATTGGGAAAATAAAATGTTACTCAGAAACTTGCAAACAGGTATTATTTATCAGAATGCAAAGCCTCATGTGAAGAGTATTCACGCCTATTTCCCCTCAGTAGTACTAATGGATAACGGAGAAATGCTGACTTCTGTAGTTTTAGGAGAAGCTTTTGAATCCGTCAATTGCCATACTTATGTTGCTCGATCCAAAGACAACGGTGAAACATGGCATATGGAGGGACTCATTTATCCAGGAACAATGGATAGAACAACCTCCGACAGCTGCAGGCTGACTGCTTTCCCAAAAGGTGAAGTCGTTGCGTTTATTGTCAGAAGTGATCGGACTATGCATCAGGATGAAGGACTTACTAATCACGAAAATCTGGGATTCGTGCCTACAGAACTTCTACTGTTACGTTCATCGGATTACGGACATACATGGAGTAAACCAAGCTCTCTGACTCCTCCTTTAGTCGGACCCTGCTTTGAGCTGTGCTGTCCAATAATTCCGCTTAAGGATGGTCGGTGGATATTGCCTACTCAAACCTGGCCTGATTGGAACTGTAACTGTCCGAATGGAATCAGAATGGTAGCTTTTGTTTCGCACGATCGGGGTAGAACTTGGCCTGAATACATGGATGTGATGAAAGAGATTGAAGGTCGTGTCTTCTTTTGGGAATCAAAAATAGTAGAACTGCCTGATGATAGACTACTTGCGATTGCTTGGGTATATGATGATATAGTTTCCTTAGACAGAACCAATCAATACGCTTTGAGTGAAGATGGCGGGAAAACATGGTCAACACCGCTTTCAACAGGACTGCATGGACAGACACTGACACCGTTTTTGTGCGATGATGGTCGGATTTTGTGTATATACCGAAGAATGGATAAACCTGGGTTATGGGCAAATATTTCTCGTTTGGAGAAGAATGTCTGGGTTAACGAAGCTTGTGAACCCCTGTGGGGCGAAGAGACGACCTGTCTGGCTACAACAGGAAAAGATATGGCGCCAAATTTCAATGCATTAAAATTTGGCGCTCCATGTATTACCAGGCTTGCAGACGGCACAATATTCATTGCTTTCTGGTGTTATGAAGATTGCATATCTGTTATCCGTTGGTTCAAGTTTGCCATTTGAAAAGATAGAGATTTTTATAAAAGCAATAAAAGGCGCAGAGGTCTGAAGTTTGGATTGGAAAAGGAAAATATGAATCCGGTTGTGAAAAAGAAGAAAGCACTCGTAGTTGGATGTGGTTCTATAGGTCAAAGGCATGCAAGGCTTTTAGGTATGAGAGAGGATGTTTGTCTCTCAGTATGCGATCCTATTGAAACCAATCTTATAAATACCTGTAGGCAGACAAAAGTCGATAAACGATTCAAAGATTATAGAAAAGCCTTGGAAGAATGTCCTGAATTTGTTTTTATTTGTACTCCTGAAAGTTTGCATGCTGCAATAGCAATAGCAGCTTTGGAGTCTGGAGTTCATGTCTTCTGTGAAAAGCCACTAGCAGATAATTTAAGTTCAGCAGGAAAAATTATAGATGCAGTAACCAAATCAAATAAGCTTTTTGCCGTTGGATATGTACTGCGTTATACAAAGGCATACAGAACTATTAAGTCTTTGTTAGATAAAAAGATAATAGGGAATGTGGTAGGAGGACAGGTAAGTCTTGGGGCGTATGAAACACTAATAAACGCTAAAACAGACTGTTATTTGAATCAACCATGGAGTTTGATATTAACTTATACACATGAGATTGATTACTTACGCTGGTTTCTTGGACCGGTAAGTAGAACAGTGGGAATGCACGCTAAATTGGGAGAGGTGGAGAAAAAAGTCGATCCAAACGTAGTTGGCTGTGTTCTCCAGTTTGATACAGGAGCTATTATAACTCTTTATATGGATTATATCCAATCTCCGGGACAACGTTCTATTATGCTTATAGGTGATAAAGGGAAAATCTTCTACTCGACAATGGAAAATCTAGTTGTGGTTTATAAGGACAAGGCAGAACCGTTTAAAACGATAGATGTGGCGGAAGAACGCGACAACTCTTTTATAGAAGAACACAATCAATTTTTTAGAGCATCTAAAAATCAAATTAATTCAATTGTTGATGCAAATGACGCTTTTGAAACTTTAAAAACTGCATATTCGTTAATTGATTCTTTAAAATAAATTGCGTTTTAATGAATGAAATAAATGCATATTGAAGAAATAGAGGATTTTTTAAGAGCTTTAAGAGGAGAAAAATCTTATCCCTATACTTTTAGAGAAGAAAAAACTATAGTGGATATTCTAAAAGCGATTGATGAGATTGCTAAAACAGGAAAAACTATGGAGGTGAAGTTATGAAGGGCAAGGGGCAGAAACTTTGGAATAGGGCAAAGAAAATTATTCCTGGTGGAAATCAGCTGTTATCAAAACGAAGTGAACGGTTTTTACCTGACCAATGGCCAGCTTATTATAAAAAGGCAAAAGGGTGTGAGATTTGGGATCTGGATGGAAATAAGTATATTGATATGAGTATAATGGGAGTATCCTCCTGTATTCTAGGATATGCAGACAATGATGTGAATGAAGCAGTAAAGAATGTGATAGATAATGGCTCAATGTCAACATTGAATTCTCCAGAGGGAGTTGAATTAACAGAATTATTGTTAAAACTTCATCCGTGGGCAGGAATGGTTAGATTTGCCAGAACAGGCGGGGAATCAATGGCAGTGGCTGTTCGGATTGCCCGTGCATATACAAGGAAAGATAAAGTAGCTTTCTGTGGTTATCACGGCTGGCATGATTGGTATCTTGCTGCGAATTTAGATGATAATAAAAACTTGGACGGACAGCTTCTTCCCGGGTTAGAACCATTAGGCGTTCCAAGATGTCTAAAAGGGACAGCTATTCCCTTTACCTATAACAAAATAGATGAATTGAAAAGCATTGTATCCAAAAATAATGACATCGGAGTGATTGTGGTGGAACCGGTAAGACATTATGAGCCTGAAGATAATTTTCTTGGAAAGATAAAAGATATAGCAGAGGATATTAATGCTGTGTTAATATTTGATGAGATAACATCCGGTTGGCGGATGAATGTTGGCGGAGTTCATGAATTATACAATGTCTATCCTGATATAGCAGTCTATGCAAAGGCTATGAGCAATGGTTTTCCGATGGCGGCAATTGTTGGTAAGGAAAAGATTATGGACGTGGCTCAAGACAGTTTTATCAGTAGCACCTACTGGACAGAAAGAATAGGTCCTGCTGCAGCCATAACCACCATTAATAAATTAAAGAAAAAAAATGTGCCTTCCCATTTAATCAAAACAGGGAATTCAATTAAAAAAGGATGGAAGAAATTGGCAGATTCTCATAATTTAAGGATAAAGATTATAGGAATTCCACCATTGCCTGCATTTGTGTTTGATTATAAAGACTCCCAGGCGCTTATTACTTTATTTACGCAGGAAATGCTAAAGAGAGGATTTTTGGCTTCAGGCGGTGTTTCTTGCTCTTATAGTCATAAAGAGGAACACATTAAGAAATATTTGGATAGTGTAGATGAAGTGTTCGGAATAATAAAAAAAGCTGTTAAAAATAACAATATCCGTAACTTACTTAAAGGACCGATTGCGCATGCAGGATTTAAGAGGTTAACATAGGGAGAAGCAAATGCATATTAAAGAACTTTTTGATCTGACAGGCAAAGTTGCAGTAGTTACAGGCGGGGCAGGATTATACGGCAGGCAGATTGTGGCCGCTCTGGTTGAGGCAAAAGCAAAAGTATATATGGCATCACGAAATTTAGGGGCTTTAGAGAAACTAGTTTCTAAACACAGAGCATGTGGATATGATGTTACTGCTTTAAAATTAGATTTATCCGATGAAAAATCTATTTTAACTCTGAGAGATAAAATCTTAAAACAAAATAAGAGGATAGATATTTTAGTTAATAACGCAGTTCTTCGTCCAATGAAAAAAGGCTATCATGATGATGCCTCATTATTTGCCGAGAGCATGAAGGTAAATGCAACAGGTTTATTCATTATAACGCGGGCAATCGGCGATGTCATGGGAGAACAGCAGGAAGGATCTATTATTAATATTGGCTCTATTCAGGGCATGATAGGTCCGGATGCAACTATATATAAAAATACTGACATGAGCGGATGGTATCCTGATTATTTTTTCCATAAAGGAGGAATGATTAACTTTACAAGATTTATTGCCGGTTATTACGGCAGTAAGGGTGTTAGATGCAATTGCATAGCTCCCGGCGGATTTTTAACTGACAAGACGCCGAAAGCTTTTGTTAAACAGTATAGCGATAGAACCTTTTTGGGACGTTTGGCTAATGATACAGATATAAAGGGAATTGTTGCTTTTCTTGCATCTGATGCCTCGCAATATATTACAGGAACAAATATTCCCGTAGATGGGGGATATACTGCAAAATAATCAATTTCTCCATTGCCTTTGGTAATAGGCTATGCCATGATTATTGGAAGTATCCGATAGTTTTGGGTTGTTGCTGATAGCGAATTTCATTTGAGCTATAGCTTGTTCCTGTTTTCCCTGTTTTAAATAAACCAGTCCCAGATTATAATAAGCAGAATAAAATTCCGGGTCGTATTTTATAGCAAGTTTTAATTGCTTCTCAGCTTGTGCCAGCTTATCTTCCCGCAGATATACAGCGCCTAAGTTGTTGTAAGCAATAACATGTTTAGGATCATACTTTACAGCGAGTTTATATTGATCTTCTGCTTTTTCTAATCTACCCTGTTTCCAATAAATAACTCCAAGATTGTTGTAACTGTCAGAATATTGAGGATCATACTTGATGGCGAGCTTTAGGTTTTTTATAGCACCCGGAGTATTATTTATATCAAAATATAGTCTGGCGAGACTGAAATATGCCCAAGTATATTTAGTGTCATAGACAATGGCAAGTTTGTAGTGCTTTGCCATTTCTTCAAGTCGTCCAAGCTTTTTATAAACATCCGTTAAACAATCATAAACCTTGATATATTTGGGATTATATTTGATAGCAAGCGAGTACTGAGATATAGCTTCGTCCGGTTTATTTTGTTCATCATATGCTTTTCCCAGCTTATAATAAGCTTCCACATACACAGGGTTATATTTGACGGCAAGTTTGTAGCGTTTGACAGCTTTTTTAATTTCTTTATTATCAACATGTTTTTCTGCAAGGATGAAGTGCTTTTCTGCTTTTTTTCTATTTATATCCGACAGCTGAAAAAGCTCTGTCTCTGATTGAGAATAAGAATACATAAAAGAGGAAAATAGAAAAAATATTGCAAATATAGTGGTTGTTTTCATCTATCTTTTTAATTTTCCCATTTCAGGTAATTTCCCTACTAAAGGTCTTGCATATGCAAGAAACTTTTCCGTTACATTGTTGCCTTTCTCATTCATATATTCTCTGGGCATACTTCGTGTGTTTTTGGCAACAGAATGAAGAGGCGTTATGAAAAGTCCGCTTGCTTTTATTGCAACGCTTCCATCTTTAAGACCGTTTTCCACAGCGCTCTTTACTGCGAATGCTCCAACATGTCTTGCTTCTTCTGCATCTACTTCGGAAACGATGCCGGGAAAACATCTCTGCAAATAACCGAATGTATCAGCTCTTGCTCTAAGTTTGCCGGGAATATTTTGCTTAATAATATCTATCAGCATATCTCCAAGCCCTCCGGAGCCGCTTAATTGCACATTCCCATGAGCATCTTTAACTCCTGATTGAAAAATGGAATTGCCTTCCTCATCACTTATACCTTCGGAAACTGCTATCTGACATCGTCCCAGTCTGTTGTAAACATCTTTAACATCCTGTATGAATTTTTTCTTTGAAAATGGAATTTCAGGGACGTAAATCAGGTGCGGACCGTCATTCTCATGCTGTCTTCCTAGAGCGGAAGCGGCAGTTAAAAATCCTGCGTGTCTTCCCATAATGATGTTAACCTTAATTCCCGGGATAGCCCCGTTATCAAGATTGTCACCCATTATTGCCATTGCAACAAATTTTGCCGCAGAGCCATAACCCGGACAGTGATCTGTAACGAGCAGATCATTGTCAATAGTCTTTGGTATATGGTAAGACGTTAGGTCATAGCCTGACTTGTTTGCAATTTGATTTATAATGTCCGCTGTTTCCGCTGAATCATTACCTCCGATATAAAAGAAATATCTGATATTATTCTTCTTGAATATCTCAACTATTTTTTCGCATTCCTCTTCAGTTGGTTTTTTTCTTACGGATCCCAGCGCGGCAGATGGTGTATTGGCTACTTTTTCAAGGTTTGATAAGTCCTGTGCCCCTAAATTAATAAAATTCTCATCAAGTAGTCCCTTTACGCCGTGTAATGCGCCGTAAAATTTTTGAATTTCAGGATGTTTCCCAGCTTCTATTATTGCGCCAACCAAGCTCTGATTAATAACGCATGTTGGTCCGCCAGACTGACCTATGACGGCGTTTCCTGTTACTTTGCTGCTCATTGCATGCTCTCCTATGTTTATTTTTCTATTATATCCAACGCTTTCTTATATACATTGTCGGCAGTAAAACCGAATTTTTTTGCTAATAATTCATACGGCGCAGAAGCCCCAAATTCATCAATTCCAAGCACTTTCCCATCTAATCCAGCGTATTTATACCATCCTGCAGTCGAACCGGCTTCAACGACTAATCTCCGCCTGCATAATGATGGAATAACTTTTTCCATATATGATCCGGATTGTGCTTCAAATATTTCCACGCTTGGTATATTTACAAGTCTTACATTGTGTCCTTCCTTATTCAGACGCTCTGCTGCTTCCATGCAAATGCTTACTTCAGAACCGGAAGCAATAATAACAAGTTCTGGTACGCTGGACTTACTATCTATTAGCACATATGCTCCATTAGAAAGATTTTTTGCTGACGGATATATCTTCCTGTCAATTGCAGAAAGTTTTTGCCTTGTTAGAAGAATAGCAGTTGGTCCGTTTTTATTTTTGAGAGTCTCTATCCATGCAGTAGACGTTTCAGACGCGTCAGCCGGTCTTATTACTGTTAAGTTTGGTATCAATCGAAGGGATGCTGCTTGTTCAATTGGTTCATGTGTCGCACCGTCTTCTCCGACAAAAATACTGTCATGAGTAAAAACATAAATTACCTGCTGTTTCATAATAGCTGCAAGTCTTATAGAAGGCTTCATATAATCTGAGAACACAAAAAAAGTAGAGCAATAGGGAATAATGCCGCCAAAAACAGCCATGCCATTTACAACCGCTCCCATGCAATGTTCTCTTATCCCAAAATGCATGTTGCGTCCGCTAAATTTTCCTCTGTTTATGGATTCGTATTTTTTTAGTATTGTCTTTGTTGATGGAGCAAGATCAGCTGAACCGCCAATGAGAAAAGGAACTTTCTCTGCAATAGCCTGCATTACTTTACCAGCAGCATTTCGTGTTGCAATAGGTTCGTTAAAGCTGGGTAAATCATCTGCTATATTTTTAGGGATTTCTTTATTCAACCATTTGTTCAGGTTTTCTGTTTTTTGTGGATATTTTGTTTTATATTCTTCAAATTTGTTTTTCCATTCCTTATATACTGAAAGTTTTTTCTCATTACATCTCTTGAAGATTTCCTTTGTTTCTTCAGGTATATAAAAAGCAGGTTCAAGAGGACATCCGAGATTTTGCTTGGTCAGTTTTACTTCTTCTTCTCCAAGAGGTTCACCGTGCGCAGATGCGCAGTCCTGTTTATTAGGGGATCCTTTGCCTATATGAGTTCGTCCGATAATCAAAGTCGGCTTATTTTTTTCTTTTTGCCCTAGCTCAATAGCTTTTGCAATTTCATTCGGATTATACGGGTCAATTTTTATTACTTGCCAGTCATATGCTTTAAAGCGTTTCCCTACATCTTCACTGAAAGCGATAGAAGTATCACCTTCAATAGTAATGTGATTATCATCATAGAAGTATATAATGTTTCCAAGCCCAAGATGTCCCGCAAAAGATGCCGCCTCTGCGCTAATACCTTCCATCATATCTCCATCGGTTACTATGCCGTAAACATAAGAATCAAAGAGTTTAATTTCATCCGTATTAAACCTGTTTTCAAAGATTCTTTCCGATATTGCCATACCAACACCGTTTCCAAATCCCTGTCCGAGAGGACCGGTTGTTGTATCAACTCCCGGAGTTATACCGTATTCAGGATGTCCGGGAGTCTTGCTTTCCCACTGCCTGAAATTTTTAAGTTCTTCAAGTGATAAGTCAAACCCGCTCAAATGAAGCAATGAGTAAAGAAGCGTTGACCCATGTCCGCCGGAAAGAACAAATCTATCTCTGTTTATCCACGTAATATCTTTAGGGTTGTATCTTAAAAATCTTGTCCAGACTACATACGCATAATCCGCAACTCCCATTGGAAGCCCAGGGTGCCCGGAATTGGCTTTTTGCACAGCATCCACTGAGAGCATTTTTATTGCATTTATTGTAAGAGCATCATTTTTATCAAACTGCATCTCTGTCTCCTTGGTTTTTCGATTAAAAAACTATTCGAAATGTATCAAATTTTTGTTGATTTTGCAAAACAATAAATCACATGTGCTCTCTGGAGTAGGGGAGGAGCTTGCCCCTCCCAATAATTAATTGTTTTTTTGTCTTTTGCAAATCCCGATAATAAGCAGCTCCAAAGCCAGTTTTTGGGGAACTTCACCTGTTTTTATAGACACCTCTGTTTCAAACAATTTTTTAATATCGGCTATTAGCTCTTCTTTTTGAAATTTTAGGCTTTGCTGGGCGATTCTGAAGATTAGATAAGGATGTTGTCCTGAGAGCTTCTTTGAAGCAGAACTATATGTTTTCTGATCATAGTATCCTCTTCTAACTATATCCTCAGGAATGTCTCCTTTCTCAATAAGTATCTTGGCTTGCAATAACAGCCTGATTCTTTTTGTCAGCATAGGAACAAGGCTATAGCCGGAGTTTTTAGTGCGAGAGAATTCTTCAAGAAGTTTTAAGGCTCTTGTAATGTTTTTCTCTGCAACGGCATCAGACATAGCAAACGGCGCGTATTCTATTGATTTAGGAACAAGTATATTTATGTCATTCTCTGTAATATTATCTTCGTCTTTGCAATAAAGCTCTAATTTCTTAAGTTCATTTATTATCTGTCTGAGATTCACACCTGTTAAAGACAGCAGATATTCAAAGGCAATAGGAGTGAGTTTCTTGCCGCTCTTCTTTAGCTTTAACTGCGCAAATTCATATGCTTGATCTCTATCTGATTTTTTGTTTTCCTTAAAAGCTGGAAATTCAATTACTTCTCCAAGTTTTTTACCCGCTTTTTTAGCAATTAAGATCACATAAGTATTATCAGGTATTTTGCTGTCTATATTTTTGCCGAATTCTTCTGACTTTTTTTCTATCAGATGGTCGCACTCCTTAATCCAAATAACTCGTTTAAGTCCAAGCAGAGAAGGAGTTTTTATCGCAGACATAATGCTCTTTGTATCTGTGTCATCAGCATGTATTATTTCCAGTCCGAACTCCTTCTGACCTTCGGGTAAAAGTATTTCAATAATCTTTTTAGCAGTATCCTCTACAAGGTAGCTCTCTCCGCCAAAAATAAGAAATAAATTAAATGTATCTCCATTTTTGATTTTTTTGATCAGATTGGATTGGTTACTCAGTC
>JAUWOV010000103.1 GCA_030611945.1 bacterium
TGATGCTTCTTTCTTTATCTCCTTAAATATTCCCGTAGATACTATTAATATTTTCCTGACCCCATCCCGAAAGCTTTCGGGATGGGGTCCCTTGTATCCTCCACCTAGGGGGTAAGGATGTATCTTACCATTTCCAAAAAATATGATTTTTAGGCTTTACATACGAACACTGCTATGCTACAATCATGGCGTATAAATGCATAGTCAATAGAAAGGATTAAAAGTGGCAATATCCACGGATGAGAAAAAAGAAGTCATAACAAAGTTTAGGGCGCATGAAAGTGATACCGGATCTCCAGAGGTCCAGATTGCTTTAACGACAGGAAGAATTAATAATTTAACAAGGCATTTTTCGTCTTTTAAAAAAGACCATAATTCAAGGCGCGGGTTGTTGAAACTTGTAGGAAGGCGAAGGCGCTTGCTGGATTATCTTAAAAAGAAGAATAGCGAAAGATACTTGTCGGTTATTGGTAAATTGAAGCTTCGTAAGTAAGAAAATAGAGAAGGAGTTAGTAAATAAAGAAGTTTGCTGAAGTAAATCGGAGAATACGGGCAAGGCAGGTAAGATTAATTGGTTTTGACAAAGAACCGCTTGGGATCTTGTCCATTGAGGATGCCTTAAAAATAGCGGAAGAAAAAGGTTTTGATCTTGTTCAGGTTTCTTCTCAGTCTTCTCCCCCGGTTTGTCGGATAATGGATTATGATAAGTATAGATATGAACAAATAAGACAAAAAAAGGAAGCTCGCAAAAAACAGAAAACTGTAGAATTAAAAGAAATTAAATTTAAACCAAATATAGAAGAAAATGACTATCAGGTAAAGTTAAGGCATGTTAAGGAATTCCTTGCAGATGGGAATAAGGTTAAAATAACACTTATGTTTCGCGGCAGAGAAATGTCTCATAAAGAGATCGGCAGGCGGATACTTGAAAGGCTTACAGGGGATGTATCTGGACAAGGAGATATAGATCAGCCCATTTCTTCGCTAGGTAAGAGGATCATGGTTATGGTCTTAAGCCCGGCAAAAGCAAATACTGGGAAAAAACAATAGGTACAATGAGGATTATATGCCAAAATTAAAAACACATCGCGGCGCTGCAAAGAGATTTAAGTTGACTGGAGGGGGGAAAATAAAACGAAGGAAAGCATATGCCAGTCATATCTTGACTAAGAAAACCACAAAAAGAAAGAGAAGTTTACGAAGTTCTGCCATTCTGGTTAAAGGGGATCACAAAAGAATAAAGAAGCTTTTAGGAGTATAGTATGAGTAGAGTAAAAGGGGCTGTTGTTTCCAAAAGAAGGCATAAAAAATTTCTTAAAATGGCAAAGGGATATTGGGGAAGGCGCAGCAAGAATTACAGGACTGCGAGAGAAACTGTAGAAAGAGGGCTTGTTTATTCGTACAGGGATCGCAAAGTAAGAAAAAGGGATTTTAGAAGCTTGTGGATTGTGCGGATAAATGCAGCGGTAAGACCGTATAAATTGTCCTATAGTACTTTCATAAATGGTCTTGCAAAAGCAAGAGTAGAATTAAACAGAAAGATTCTTGCTGATCTGGCAATAACAAATCCTATAGCATTTGAGCGTCTGGTAGAAGTTTCAAAAAAACATCTGGTAAAAAAATAACACCTCATCTTTTGCGCTTTTCAAAGTTAATTATGCAGGATAGGTCTTCCAGTGTTTTGCTTAGATCTTTATTTACCACAACATAATTATAGCTGTTGCTTTCTTTAATTTCCTTTTTTGCAAGCATGATTCTTGCATCTATTTCTTGCTCAGAATCAGTTTTTCTCAAGTTCAATCTGTTTCTCAACGTATGAATAGAAGGGGGATTTATGAAAATAAAAACTCCTTTTTCCTGATATAGTTTCCTAAGTTGAGATGCGCCCTGAACATCTATATCCAAGAGAACATCAGATCCTGAATTAATAGCATCTCCTATAAAAGTTTTTGAAGTGCCGTAAAGATTGTCTCCTACTTTAGCCCATTCTACAAAGTATCCTTTTTCAATATTCTCCTTAAATTTTTCCATGCGCACAAACACATAATCATGTCCATTGACTTCTGTTTTTCGTGGGTTTCTTGTTGTAACAGATATTGAATATTTCATTTCAGGGAATTGTGTTAATAGCTTTTTTCCTAAAGTGGTTTTTCCTACTCCGGAAGGTCCTGATATAACAATTAATAGACCTTTTTTACAGGACATTCTGTATCTGCTCCTTTATTTTTTCCAGTTTATCTTTTACTGTTATAGCCTCTCTGCCGATAATTACGTCATTCGCTTTTGAGCCAAGGGTATTTATTTCCCTGTTAAGTTCCTGAACTATAAAATCAAGATTCCTTCCTGTTATTTTAGATGAACCCCGATAATTCACGTCGTGAATGTTACGGGGTGAATTAGCTAAACTTAAAAACTGGTGTATGTGGCTTCTTATTCTTGTGATCTCTTCGGAAATGTCTGCGTAATTAGTGTATATTGGCAATCTTGGCAGAAGCTTCTCTTCATCTATTGTTCCTAATTCGTTTATATTTGACTTTTTTAATATTTCTTTCATATTTTTGATTAGTTTTTCTCTGGATTTTTTTAGTACAATTGGCTGTCTGTTCTCTATTTTTTTAACGCTTCTTTTTATGCTATTTACATATTTTATTATGTTTTTCTGGAGCAGCGCGCCTTCTTTCATACGCATCAGATTAACGCCATTCAGAGCCTTATTGACGCCATTTTCTAAATCAGCCCATACCTTTTTCCCCTGTATTTTTACGTCTTCAGTATACATAACACCATCAAATCGCACTAATGTTTGAATATCCAGTTCTCCTGTTAATTTAAGTTCTTTTTTCAATAGGTTTAGCCTGTCAGAATAAATTTTTGCCAGTGTCTTATTAATATGAGGGAGTTGAAAGCCGTCGGGTTTAGTCCATTTAAGGAAAAAACTAATCCTTCCGCGAACAAGTTTTTTTTCAATTAGTTTTCTTAGTCTTATCTCAAACATTGAGAGCTCGCCAGGAAGCCTTACCACAATATCGCAAAACCTGGAATTCAGACTCTGGATCTCTATCAGAAAATATCCAAACTCTGAACAAACTTTCGCATTTCCAAATCCTGTCATGCTCTGCAGCATTTCATTACCTCAGTAAATTTCCCTTTAACATATCACATAAGCATGCTTGTAGCAATAACAAGAATTTGCAAAAACAATTACTTATGTGTTATATTAATTTTATGATTTTTGAACTATCTATTAAGAGCCATAAAAGAGAGGAATTTGTTAATATTACTTCAGATATTGAGAGTAAAGTTAAAGAATCAGAAATAAGCAGCGGGCTCTGTCATATATTTATTCCTCACACTACAGCCGGTGTTACTATAAACGAGGGGGCTGATCCGGATGTTCTAAGGGATCTGGAATACGGGTTGGACAGATGTGTTCCTTATGAAGGTAAATATTATCATGCAGAGGGTAATTCTCCAGCTCATATAAAGTCAAGTATAGTAGGCTGCGGCAAAGCAGTCTTTATAGATAATGGGCACCTTGTGCTTGGAACATGGCAGTCCATTTATTTCTGTGAATTTGATGGGCCAAGAACAAGAAAGGTGCTAATAAAAATAAAATGACAAATTTTAAAATCCAAAATTCATTCATCTTCTTTTTATTGTCTGTCGTATTTATCTCCGGATGTTCCTCTCAGTGGTTGCTTCTTAGAAATTCTTATAAGCCAGATGCAAAATTCTATATAAATCCATGCACCAAGCTTAGAAATTACGAGGTAGCATATATACAGAGACCAGAAAAAAACGGCAAAAACTTAACAGCAGACGATAGAATAATTCAGAACTATATAAAGGGAGAGATTAGCATAGCTTTTGAAAGAGCAGGATTTTTCAAATCTGTTACATACGATAAAAAGGCGCTAAACAAACCCAATGCACTAAAAGTTGCATCCAATTTCACAATTGATTATGGAAACCAGTTATGGAGATCTCATCTTGGGTTTCTGGGTTTTGGCAAAACAAAAATTTTGCTGGAAATAAAATTAAAGGATGCAAAAACAAATACTATCGTCTCAAAGTATAAAGACTCTCTAATAGGAACAGGTTGGGAATCTATAGCAGGTGGAGACCCAAATTTCCTTATAAAAGAAGACATAAGAAAAATAGTCAGGGCTTATATTGATCTATTAAGAATACATTGGAGAAAGAACATTCTTACCCGCCAAACTTAGATTTAAGCTTCTCCATGAAGCTCCTGCGTCTAGGA
>JAUWOV010000019.1 GCA_030611945.1 bacterium
CAATGTAGAATATACAGGAGCGCCATCTTTTGTTGCCTGTATGCCTGGATTTGAGATACTTCCGGAAATTCTGGATATCTTCAGATTTGGTATAAGCTCGCCGTTTTTATGAGAAAAACTGGTTTTCTCTACAGGATCCACTCCATCCAGATATATCTTTGTGTTTCGCTCTAATTGACCACTTTCTATAGATATTGTTTTTGATTGATCAAACGAAATATTATTCCCTTCATCTTTAGCAAGTACTATATCTATTTTGGATATCTTACTGTCAATATCTGTTACTGTTATTTTAGATATATTACCTGTCCATAAATCCTCAGAAAAACAAGTTCTGTCTGATACAACAACGATCATCCCGATGAATATCGCGACTAATATCCCAAAAACATTTTTATTTAACATAAAACCTCCATCTGATTATAGAAGACGATTTAGTAAATTTATATTGTTTGAAATATTCCTGATACGGCTTGAAATACTTTCTGTCAGAAGACACATCTACAATTCTTCCATCACTGTCATAACTTAACAGGTATATTGTTCTATATCCCTGTTCCTTGTTAAGATTTTTCATACTCATGTTTACAACATACTTCTTAGTCTCTTTCCATGTGCTGATAATTGTTAATTTTACATTAGGTCCTTTTAATTCTCCCGTGTGCATTTTCTCAAGTTCTTTATCTATATTTTTTACCAGAGGCGGTCTCTCGAATATTTCTATTTCAGGAGCCGACATTCTGTTACTAGAAGGTGTGTTCTCTCCATAAACATATCCTGAGAATGTCAAAGCCAAAAATCCAGATAAAATCCAAAATTCAAATTTAGAACTTCTCATATTGAATCACTTTTCTCATCCCAATCACTTTCTACGGTTGCTGAAACAACTCTTGGCCGGATATTACAGGTTTTACATCCACCAAAATTCTTCATTTTCCCTTTAAGAAATTTCTCAATTACCGTTCGGCAGTCTTTCATTTTAAAGATTAAAACTTGAGCATTCTCTATTTTGCCTTCTTTAACTAAACCTTTTGCCTTCATTGCTTTTAAGTATGCTCCCTTGTCTGTAATCGGACAGGCTCCATTCCGCCAGCCCCATGTACGGCACTTTACCATCTGTCCATCTGGAAGCTTTACCGGATGTTCCTCAGTTCTTTTTCCTAAGCATGGAGCATTATTGGTCATTTCAACTACATGGTGGAAAGTATTAGCGCTTGGAGCGCTTATTAAGATTATTTTTCCTTCTTCCTTTTCTAAAAGAGCTAAGGGAGAATTTTCCCCCATAGTAAGGACTTTATGGTGATTTTCTACAAATCTTTTTGCTTTATTGCCCCAGACAGCAAAAGCGTGGGTAGGATTCAAAGATCTGTAAACACCTTGCATCCTCCAGAAAGTATCAGGAACTATACCATTGGTGGTGGGTGTTTCTTTTGGGCTGTAATAACCGTTAACATCCTTGAGAAATGGAGCATCATGATTAAAAGACGGCATCATCAGAACCCCTTTTTCAGTTACGCTATCCATTAAGGCTTTACAGACTGTTTCCGCGCCGCCTTCCACATAACCGATACTGGAAAGAGAACAATGAACCATAATTCGGTCGCCTTTTTTAATACCTAACTTTCTTAAGTCATTCCTAATATCTTCCTTTCTTAATCTAACTTTATAATGAATCTTTATGTAACCGTATTTATCTAAAAGAAGAAAATACCTGAGTAAATTTCTGGTTTCCTCTTGGCTCAATCTTTCTCTCAATTCATATCCAACCAGTTTGAAGATTTGATAAAGATCCTTTTTCCCATCTGCCCAATTCAATGCCTCATCAGCTGCTTTGGGCTTTTTTACCCTCTGACTGAAAGGCACTTTAGCTAGAGAGAAAGGGAAACCTACGCTCTTTCTTTCTATAATCATATTTTTGGCTGCTTTTTCTTTGACAGTCATGGAAAGCACTGCCTCTTCTGCTATTTTACTCTTTTCTTCCTTAGCTATTTTTTTTATTTCTCTTTCAAAATCACCTGTCTTTTCTTTAGGATTTATTTTTTTCAGGGAAAGAAATCTCTTTTTCTGCCATGAGCATGAAAAGTCAAACCTTTCTCGTTTCTCCTTTGTAACTTCACCCATTAATTTTTTACTCTCTTCCAAAATCTTTATTTTTGCTTCTCTTAAGACAAGACCTTTCAGATAGTTCATCTCTTCTTTATCCGCAGCAGCCAGAAAGTAGGCGTAAGAAGCTACCAGGGTGATTATCTTCCCTGCTAAGTTCCAGTCAATAATCCTGTCAAATGCGTCCATGGAATTATGATGGTATTTTCCAGGATGTGTCCAGACAAAATTCGTAGGAATACCAATGGTCTTATCAGGCATATGAGTATCATCAGAAAAATTCCCTCTTTCTATCTGACAGTGATAAGAAGAAAGATAGAATTTTGCCATGTTCTCAAGAAGGAAGTCTCCAAAAAAAGGCTGGCTGGCCGGGTTCATTTTTATATTAACAGGAAAACCTGTTTTTTGAGGGTCGTTACCTATACTGTCCAGACTTACAGCCGCAATTATCTTCTCTCTTTTTCTTTTATCAGCGAAAAAATGAGCAAAGCCGTATCTTTCTGATGATGCTAAAAATCTAATTCCTCTCTTCAAAGGAGAAAGCTTCCCTTTCTTTATCAGGTTAGAGATAAGTCTGCTTATCTCAATTAAAGCCGCTCCTCCAATAGCGTCATCCCCTAAAAATGGTTCGTAGAGATGGGCTAAAAACAAGATTTCTCTATCTTCTTCTCCTGGAACGAGCCCGGTAATTTCTGCGATTGAACCATTGTAAATCTTACTCTTTACTTTAGCCTCTACTTTCACTTTTTTCTCTCTGAGTAATTTTGCCAGATAATCCCCCTTACGCGGAGAAATACAGAAGCAAAAAATCTTTTCATCCTCTATGGTATGGTACCACCCGGAACCTCCGCTCCAGCCATTTGCCCAGTAGGTACCGTCCGGCAGGTCCAGATACCCTTCTGAATAAGCGGAGACAATGCCTATGGCTCCTTTTTGGATCGCTTCTTTTTCTATTGCCTGAGGAGGAAAATATTGTGTAAAGACAACACTTCCTTTTATATCTTCCCCTTTTTTCATCTTTTCCTCTGAAATTACCTCGGCAGTTATTCCTTCTTTGGGAGTTGCCCCGCAGCGATTGGCAACACAGAAAGGCTCTTCTTTATGGTTGGCTAAAAGCTTTAAGGGGACTTCTTTTGGTTCAACTATTTCCAGGGTAGCGCTTTCAACGTCAAAAGCCTGCGGCATAATATAGTCCAGATATGTTGTTTCACCATCAGCGGGTAAATCCTTCTTTTCTACTCCTAAAGCCCCGGCTCTTTTAAGCTCCTGAGCAAGATAGAGAGCCGATTTCTGAAAATCCTTATAGCAAAAGTGTCTTTCAAAATTATATATCTGAGTACTTGTTCTCTTCAAATTCTCCAGATCAAGTTCTCTTTCTACAATATCCAATATTCTACGATACATATTTGCTTCCTCCTTAACTAAAAAACTTAAGTTTCATATCAGAAAAGTTCTTTTTGAGGAGCTTCCTTATTTGGCATAACGCCAAGGTGTTTATACGCAAGTGTGGTTGCTTTTCTACCGCTTGGTGTACGTTTGATAAATCCCTGCTGTATGAGATATGGTTCATATATCTCTTCTATTGTATCCTGCTCTTCACCTGTGGCAACAGCAATCGTTCCTGCTCCTACAGGCCCTCCATTAAATTTATGAATAATCGTCTCAAGGATTTTTTTATCCATATCATCTAATCCGTATTTATCTACCTCCAGCATAGCTAACGCCTTATCAGCAACCTCATTAGTAATCTTCCCATCCGCCTTCACTTCTGCATAATCTCTTACACGCCTGAGCAGTCTGTTGCTTATTCTTGGTGTGCCGCGTGACCTTTTTGCGATCTCCATAGCTCCTTCAGCTGTTATCTCAACACGAAGAATCTTTGCAGAACGAATGATAATATCATATAGATCATCCTGTCCGTAAAACTCCAATCTGGACACGATACCAAATCTAGATCTCAGAGGGGAAGTAAGAAGCCCGGCGCGAGTTGTTGCTCCAATAAGTGTAAATGATGGAAGGTCCAGCTTTACTGACCTTGCGCTCGGTCCTTTGTCAATCATAATGTCTATCTTATAGTTCTCCATAGCCGGATATAGATATTCTTCTACAACATGACTGAGACGATGAATCTCATCTATAAATATAACATCTCCATCTTCCAGATTCGTCAGAATTCCAGCTAAATCACCGGCTCTTTCAATAACCGGTCCGGAAGTAGTCCTGATATTTGCCCCCATGGTCTTTGCAATGATATTTGCAAGGGTTGTTTTACCTAGCCCAGGTGGACCATACAGGAGAACATGATCAAGTGATTCTTTCCTTTTCTGTGCGGCTTGAATACAAATTTGAAGGTGTTCCTTGATCTTATTTTGCCCAACGAAATCTTCAAATCTATCAGGTCGTAGAGTAATATCAAACTCTATATCTGTATCCTGCAGGTTTGGAGTTGTTATCTTGTTTTCCATATACTATAACTATAATTGATTTATCAGGGAAATACAAGAAGATGTGGATTTTACGACTTCGGCTTTTCCGCATTCTCCAGATATATTGACTGTGTTGGGAAGGCAAATTCTATTTGATTCTCTTCAAACCGCTTTTTGATTTCCAGATTCATTTCCTCTGTCGCCTGAAGAAATTCTTGGTAAACTGTATATTTGCACCAGTGTATTACCAGTATGTTCAGAGAGTAATCCGCATATTCCTTAAAATATACCCAGTACTTCTCCGTTGAAGCATGATCCTTTAAAACGCTTCTTAATATTTCTAACGCTTTTTCCAACTTCTCATAACTTGTGTTATATGTAACACCTATTTTGTACATATTCTTTATAAATGGACGCTTTTGAATATTATTGATTACGGACTCTGCAACTTTACCATTTGGCACTATAACCAGTGTGCCATCTAGTGTCCTTATCTTTGTACTGCGTAGTCCGATAGACTCAACCGGACCATCGTGACCCTCAAGCTGAACTCTGTCGCCAATCTGAAATGGCTTATCAATAAAAATCGTTATTGCGCCAAAAAAATTAGAAATACTATCCTTTGCTGCAAGCGCGATTGCAACACCTCCAATTCCCATACTGAGAAGAATGGATTTAATATCATAATGCAGATTGTCCAGAATTACCGCAACCGTTATTATCCAGATAAAAATCTTCCCTACCTTTTGAAGAATAGGCAGTAATTGGTCATCAAGCTTGGATTCTGTCTTTTCAACATAAGGAGCCAAATAATCAACAAAAATATCAACCGCCTTAACAAGAAAATAGGCGACATTAACAGCAATTGCTATTTTAAAAACCTGCTCAGCTCCCCTTTTTGCAATCTGAGGAATATTAAGAATTTCTACGATTACTACTATTCCGATTGTATATAACAGGAACGACAGAGGACCTCGCAGAGAATCTACGGCTTTACCCATGGTACGCAGCTTAAAATTCTTGAATTTGTTAATTACCATTACATTCAATACCCTGTTTGCAATACCTGCAGCTAGTAAAACGCCAAAACAAAGAATATAATTGGATACCGAATTGCCCATAAACTGAACTTTAAATAAATTCATTAAACTCAACATAATCTACGGATATAATCCTCTTATCTTTATAGCTTCTGCTACTCTGCCTACAGCAAGCATATATGCAGCCATTCTCATATCAACATTCTCTTTTTTCGATATTGCCAGAACATCGTAAAATGCCTTTGTCATAATATCTCTCAGCTTGAGATTAACTTCCCTCTTACTCCAGAAATAACTCTGCAACCCCTGTACCCATTCAAAATATGAAACAGTCACTCCTCCGGCATTTGCCAGAATGTCAGGAACTACATATATCCCTTTCTGTTTTAGAATATTATCTGCCCCGGGAGTTACTGGACCATTTGCGGCTTCAATAATGATCTTGGCTTTAATTTTTTCAGCATTATCCTCTTTTATCTGCCCTTCCAAAGCGGCAGGTATCAAAACATCACATTTTAATTCCAACAGATCCTTATTCTCAATAGGGTCTGCATCCTTATATTTAGCAACACTGCCTGTGTTAGCCAAATGCTCACCTAGCTTTTCTATATCTAATCCCTGAGGATTATAAATACTCCCGTAAACGTCCCCAACACCTATAATCTTACAACCCTCTTTGTAAAGCAATTCTGCAGTTGCTCCTCCAACATTGCCGTATCCTTGAATAACGATAGATGTATTCTCTATATCCATATTAAAATGCTTAAGTGTATTTAATGTTGTGTACGTCACGCCTCTTCCTGTGGCTTCTTCCCTCCCCTGAGAACCGCCTACGGATATTGGTTTTCCTGTTACCACACCGGGAACAACATATCCCTTATCCATGCTGTATGTGTCCATGATCCATGCCATGACCTGAGGATTTGTATTTATATCAGGAGCAGGAATATCCTTTTCAGGTCCTATCATCATTATTATTTCAGAGGTATACCTCCTTGCAAGTCTTTCTATCTCCCCTATTGACATTTTTGACGGCTCACAGATAACCCCACCCTTTGCTCCACCGTATGGTATACCAACAACAGCGCACTTCCATGTCATAAGCATTGCTAACGCTTTTACTTCATCCAGAGTAACATCCGGATGGAATCTAATTCCGCCTTTAGTCGGTCCGCGATGTGTATTATGCTGCACTCTATAACCGGTAAACACCTCAAAACTACCGTTATCCAATCTTACGGGAATAGAAACCGTTAACTCTCTTACACATTTACTGAGTCTCTTATGCGCTACTTCGTCCAGATTTATCTTTTTCGCCACATTATCAAGAAGCTCTAATGCGTTATGCCACAAATTAAACGACATCATCCAACCCCCTTTATTTATTCTATTGCGCTTCTTCCTCTTTCTCTGGTTCTAACACGCAGTACGTCCTCAACAGGTAATACAAATATCTTCCCTGCGCCAATCTGCCCTGTCTTTGCAAGCCTTTGTATTACATCAATTATATCCTCAACCCTTTCCTCTTCAGTAACAATCTCTATCTTTACTTTTGGCAAAAAATTAATAGACTCATTATTTTTAACATTTTTTAGGTGTCCCTTTTGTTTTCCACAACCACTTACTTCAGTGATTGTCATTCCATCAATTGCTATCTCTCTGAAACCTTCTTTTATCTCTTTTAATTTGAACGGCTGAACAATGCACTCTATTTTCTTTAACATAACAACTTTCCCCTCTCTACATTTTTATGTATGATATCAAATTTCTGGTTAATATCAAAACTGTCTTAAAAGCTTTCAGGACAATTTTGATTTTAAGATTCTATTTACAACCTGAGGATTTGCTTTTCCCTTTGTCTCTTTCATAATTTGACCTACGAGAAAACCTAATGCATTCTGCTTCCCGGACCTAAAGTCATTAACCGGTTTTGGATTTTGTTTAATAATTTTATCAATTATTGAAACCAGTTCCCTCTCGTCAGAAAGCTGAACCAGCCCTTTTTCTGACACAACCTGTTTTGCATCCTTTCCGGTACATACCATATCCTGAAAGACATCCTTAGCAATCTTCCCGCTTATTGTTCCGTTCTCAATTAAACCAAGCAATTCTCCCAATTGCTTCGGAGACACATTAAGATCATTAATACTGATCTTCCTATCTTTACTGACTGCTAAAACATCGCCCGTTATCCAGTTTGCAATCATTTTACAATTCGGAAAATATTTTGAACACTCTTCAAAATAATCCGCAACTCTTTTATCCATTGTAAGCACTTCCACATCATAATCAGAAAGTCCATACTCATTTTTTAATCTATCCCTGCGCGCTTGTGGAAGCTCAGGAAGACTTCGTCTCGTTTTACTCACCCATTCTTTGTCAACAATAATATTTACCAGATCAGGCTCCGGGAAATACCTATAATCATGTGCCTCTTCCTTACTCCTCATGGATTCTGTTCTATTAAGATCTGTGTTCCACAGGCGTGTCTCCTGAACTACTTTTTCTCCTTTACCAAGCAGCTTTTCCTGACGTATGATTTCATACTCAAGAGCTTTCTGAACACCTTTAAACGAATTCATGTTTTTTAGTTCTGCCTTTGTTCCGAGTCCGCTTTCTCCCACAGATCTTATTGAGATATTTGCATCACAGCGAAGACTGCCTTCCTCCATATTACAGTCAGAGATCTCCAGATATTCCAGTATTTGCTTTAAAGATACAAGATACTGATACGCTTCCTCAGGAGAGCTTATATCAGGCTCTGAGACAATCTCAAGCAAGGGCACACCAGCTCTATTCAAATCAACTCTGCTTCTTAAATCTTCTGAATTTTCAGAATGGATCAGTTTTCCAGCGTCTTCTTCCATGTGGACTCTGGTTATGCGTATTTTTTTTACCTTCCCATCAAGCTTAATCTGAATCCAGCCATTTTCCCCAAGAGGCATATCATACTGCGATATCTGATAACCTTTTGGAAGGTCAGGATAAAAATAGTTCTTCCTGTGGAATATACATCTCTCAACAACATTACAATTAGTTGCTAATGCTGTCTCAATAGCGCGCTGAACTACATCCTTATTCAAAACAGGAAGCACACCCGGAAGCCCGAGACAAACAGGACATGTTTGTGTATTTGGAGATGCGCCAAAATTCGTACTGCATCCACAGAATATTTTAGTCTTTGTTGAAAGCTGAACATGAACTTCCAGCCCAATTACCGGTTCGTAGTTCATATCGCTTTGCTCCTATGAAAATCTGTGCTTTGCTCAAAAGCATGCGCAACCTGCAAAATTTTTCCCTCATCAAAATAGTCGCCTATAAGCTGCAAACCCATTGGCAATCCATTCTTGTTAAGCCCGCACGGAAGAGATATGGCAGGCAAGCCTGCTAAATTAGTTGGTATTGTAAATATATCAGATAAATACATCTGCAGAGGATCATCTGTTTTTTCGCCTATCTTAAACGCAGGAGTGGGAGATGTCGGAGTAACTAAGATATCAAATTTCTTGAAAGCCTTATCAAAGTCCTGCTTGATAAGAGTCCTTACTTTCTGCGCCTTTAAGTAATATGCATCATAATAACCTGAGCTTAAGGTGTGGGTTCCAAGCATTATTCTGCGTTTTACTTCTGCGCCAAAACCCTCTTTTCTTGTGTTCTCATACATACCCAATAAGTCATTATCAACACCTTCCCCTTTTGCTCTGTATCCATATTTAACCCCATCATATCTTGCCAAATTCGCGCTCGCTTCTGCAGGAGCAATAATATAATATGTTGCAACAGCATACTCAGTATGTGGCAAAGATACCTCTTCAATAATAGCACCGAGTTTCTCTAATTTCTTTATTGCCCCTTTTACAGCCAGTTCTACATCTTTATCAATTCCCTCTATAAAATACTCCTTTGGAACTCCAATCTTAATATTCTTAATATCCTTATTGAGAAAGCTCATATAATCAGGTGAATCCATACGTAATGATGTTGAATCAAGAGGATCATATCCGCTTATTACTTCAAGAAGCGCGGCGCAATCCCAAACATCCTTGGTTAAAGGACCTATTTGATCAAGAGATGAAGCAAAAGCCACAAGCCCGTACCTTGACACTCTGCCATAAGTAGGCTTCATACCAACTATGCCGCAATGTGATGCAGGCTGGCGAATAGAACCACCGGTGTCAGAACCAATAGATAAAATTGCCTGATCAGACGCAACAGCTGCCGCAGACCCACCACTGGAACCGCCGGGAATAGCATTTGTATCCCATGGATTTCGTGTAATTTTAAAACAAGAGGTCTCTGTAGATGAGCCCATAGCAAATTCATCCATGTTTGTCTTGCCAAGAAATACCAATCCATTCTCTCTTAACTTGTTTATTACTGTGGCATTATACGGAGGAACAAAATCATTAAGCATTTTGGATGCGCATGTACACAGAACATCTTTAACGCACATATTGTCTTTTATTGCAATCGGAATCCCTGTTAAAGGGGCAACGCCCCTTTTCTCCTTTATCCTTTTATCCGCTTCCTTTGCCTGTTCAATGGCTGTATCCTTTGTTAATGTGATATATGCTCCAATCTGTTTATCCGTTTTACCTATATGCTCATATACTGCTCTGGTAAGTTCCTCAGAACTCACATCTCTACTGATAAGCAACTTAGTAAGTTCATGAGCTGTTAGTGTATGTTTCATTTACAGTTCCTTTCTAATAATTGATATTTTAATGTTTACTTAAAAATAACTTTGGGGCTATTATAAAATTAGTTTTGTCTAAAAGCAAACATATCTCTTAAACCATTTGGCCCTAAAACCTACATAGAAGTCTAAAAAAAGAGTAGAAAGGAGCAGCCTCCGCTGGTATAATGGCTTAAACAAACCATCACCCAATGGGTGAAAAGTGAAGATAAAAATGCTATTAACAAAAAAGATGTCGCAAGTCAGATTAAAAAGAACTAAAGAAGGGGTAACGTGGAAGATGGGGGTTGACATGACAGATAAAAAGACATATGTTACGTTTGTGGAAGAGGTTGGAGAAAGAAAATGATTACGGATAGAAGGAAGTATCAAAGATTCAATGTTGATCTTCCTGTTTTATATAGAAAAAGAGCGTGTTTTATACTATATGATGGTGGAAAGGGCAGAGCTAAAAGCATCAGTAGTGGCGGCGCGCTTGTATTCACAGAAGAGGACATTCCTGTCTTGACGTCTCTTAAGGTAACAATACGTCTTATAAATTTTAAAAAAGAAATTAAAGCTGTTGCAGAAGTAGTAAAATCAGAGCCAGCATGGTCCGGGTGTAAGCTGAATTTAAAATTCACTAAGATCAGCGAAAAAGATAAAAAGATACTCAACAAAGACTATCTCGTAAAAGAGCCTTCCAAAATCCTTGATAACGCGAAATAGTTACTGAATAATACTGAACTTCTTATCAGCTTTCTTGATTGTTTCTATTGTATAACTAAGTTCTTCTTTGCTATGAACTGCTGTAATTGAAAACCTTATCCTCGCCGTGTTCTGAGGAACAGTTGGAGGTCTAACAGCTATGGCAGAGATTCCGTTCTGAGCTAAGAATTTACTGAGTTGTACAGCTTTCCCATTTCCACCAACTATCAACGGTATTATCTGTGTCTTTGTGTCCAAAATATTAAATCCTTCTTTTCGCAACTGGTTTCTGAAATAACCGGCATTCTTATTTAATGTTTTTATTCGCGTATTATCTCTTTCAAGAATTGATATACCAGCTATAACGGACCCTATAACAGATGGAGGCAGAGCTGTTGTAAAAATGAAACTTCGCGCCCTGTTAATCAAAAGCTCCTTGAGCTTTCCGGACCCTGCTACATATGCTCCGAAGCCTCCAAGAGCTTTTCCAAATGTGCCCATATGAATATCCACGTCTTCTTCAGGAATGCCGAAATATTCCGCACTTCCCCGTCCTGTTCTTCCCAATACACCTGTTGCGTGCGCATCATCAACCATCACAATACAATTGTATTGCTTTGCCAGCTTTACAATCTCAGGTAAAGGCGCTATGTCTCCATCCATACTAAAGAGAGAGTCAGTAACAATCAAACGCCTGCCATATTTCCCCGTATCCTTAAGAACTCGTTCCAGCCCCACTACATCCTTGTGAGGATATCTTATAAGTTTTGCTCTGCTTAATATACAACCATCTACAAGACTTGCGTGATTATACTTATTCGCAAATATAACATCCTGTCTTCCCATTAAAGCAGAGATCACACCTATATTAGCCATGTAACCGGAACTAAATATAAGAGCTGCTTCTGTTCGCTTGAATCCCGCTATTCTTTTTTCCAATTCCTCATTAAGAGCCAAATTTCCACACATAAGACGCGACGCAGTGCTGCTGCAACCATACTTCTCTACAGCATCGCATGCAGCTTTCTTTAGAATAGGATCACCTGCTAAACCAAGATAATTGTTGGACGAAAAATTAATCAGTTCCTTTCCGTCAAGAACCAGTTTTGAAGATTTAAACTGAGAACATGTTTTTAATGTGCGATATAACCCTTTTTTCTTTAGGTCATTAAGCGCTTCATCAATAAAATTTAATTTATTCATTTTCATTAACCACGTAGAGACTCAAGATTTTGAGTCTCTACCGAGCCCTAAATCTTTTATCATTTCCAAATCATCCTTTATGTTTTTTCCCTTTGTAGTCAGGTAATCGCCAAGAATCATACCATTCGCTCCTGCAAGGAACATCATTGGCTGAAGACTCCGCAATACAACTTCCCTACCCCCACAGACAATAATATCCTTTCTTGGAAAAATAATCCGGAAGATAGCTATTGTTTTTAGTGCTTCCAAAGGCTCCAGCAGAGGCATGTTCTCAAGCCTGGTATTCTTAACAGGATTCAGGAAATTTATGGGAATAGAGTCAGGATCTAATTTTTTTAATGTCAGAGCTAATTCTATCCTTTGCTGGGGTAATTCTCCCATACCAAATATGCCGCCGCAGCAGGTAACTAATCCTACTTCCTGAGCTGCTCTGATTGTATCTATATTTTCTTGATAAGGGCGAGTTGTGCAAATCTCAGGAAAAAAACTTTGGGATGTCTCAAGATTATGATGATATCTATCCAGACCAGCGTCCTTTAATTCTCTTAAAAAATCTTTACCCAAAACCCCAAGAGACGCACAGCTTTCCAGAGGAGTTTCACTCTTGATCTTTCTTATAGCTTTTTTTATTTGTCCCAGTTCCCCTTTAGAGTTTATCTTTTTACCACTGGTCACTATAGAAAACTTTGCTGCGCCGTTATCTACAGCATCCATTGCTGATTTAACTATTACTTCCGTATCTAACAGGGGATATTTAAGAATTTTTGTCTTGTGATAGTCCGACTGCCCGCAAAAAGCGCAGTCCTGATCACACATACCTGATTTTGCATTTACAATAGAGCAGAACTTTACTTTCTTTCCTTTAAATTTTCTGCGTATTTTATCTGCTGCGAATATAAGGTCTATCAGGTTGTCCTCTATTTTGAGAAGGCTATAAATTTCAGCATCATCAGGCTGTATGCCGTTTAAAACCTTATCTTCTATTGCTTTTAATATCTCTGTCATTCAACATCCCCCTGAATCCCCCTTCGAAGGGGGAATAGTTTTGCCGCAGGCGAAACTAGGGGGATGTATTCCCTTCGTCGTTTATTGAATCTGACTATTTCCATGTATCCTGCTTTTTTTATTAATGAAATTGCCTTGTCAAAATCCCTACCTACATGCTCAGGTTTATGCGCGTCAGAGCCTAATGTAACAGGCACATTATGCTCATAACAAATCTTAAGGAACTTCTCCTGTGGATATATTTCTTCTACAGGCTTGTATAATCCGGAAGTATTAACCTCAATACATACGTCTGCATGTTTTAAGGTGCTTGCTGTTTGTTCATAAGTATTGGTTAAATCTTTATCAGGTCTGTATCCGAATTTTTTTATAACATCTACGTGAGAAATACAGTCAAATAGTTTTGATTTGGCAGCTTCTTCAACCAGACTGAAATAGTCTTTGTACACTTTATACAAATCCTGATTTTCAAATCTTGATTTATGATCTGGATGATCAATCATCCAATCACCCAGAAAATGCACAGATCCATACAGATAGTCAAAATCATACTTATTGATGGTATTCATTATACTTTCCATTTTTCCAGGCAAATAATCAATCTCACACCCAAGTTTTATTGAAATACTCTCCTTAAACTCTCTCTGCAGTCTTTGTACCTGCTCCACATATATTGGAAATTCATCAATGGACATAGCAAGCCTTCTTGCAAATTCCTTATCCTCAAGGTGCAGAATCGGGAAATGCTCATTAAACCCTATCTCTCCCAGCCCTTTTTTAATAGCTTCCCCGATATATTCTTCCATCTCTCCCTCTGCATGACCGCACATTCTGGTATGGATATGGTAATCAATAAGCATTACAAACCCCCCATTTGTTTATGTCTTGAATTTTACCATACTGTTAGCACATGAGTAAATCACTTTGATTTTAAATAAAATTTGATATAATTCAAATATGTTAGACAAAAAAACTGGTTTAGAGATCGGAAATCCGGACGTATTGCCCTTTTCTGATTTAAATAAAGTAGGGGCACACCCCGCTGTGCCCCGACTTATATCCAATATAAGAAAACGCAAAGAATTTGGGATTGCTTCAATATCAGGCATACGTCAGGTATTTGATACAACAAATGGAGACAATAAACCCGATTTTTTTGAGGGCACATCCACAAGTATAACAGAAGCGGCTAAAGTATATATTGCAATCATAACAAAGAATTTCGCCGATCTTGTTAAAAATCAATCATCTAAGAAAAAACCTGTTGTAGTTGTTGGCATAGATACGCGTCACACAGGACCTGCTATTGCAAATGTCGCAATAAGAACTCTCATCTGGTGTAATGTAGATGTAAAATATATATTTGTCTCTTCTATTACAAGAATTGCAGCCTATTCCAGAAAAATTGCCGACGGATTCTTGTATACAAGCGCAAGCCACAATCCACGCGGATATAACGGCTTAAAACTGGGACTTTCCGATGGCAGGGTGTTATCCGCTGGACTTGCGCAATCATTTATTGAAAAATATGAATCTGAGTTGACCAATCCAGCTGTAATAAGAGACATCATAGTTGGACTCAACGATGTGTCTTCTCAGAGAATTGAGAATATATTTAAAAATATATCTGTTTTTGGAGAGGAATCAGAGAAAATTTATTCTGAACTTTGCGATTCTATTATAACAGGATCTAAAGATACTCAAGAAGTAAAGCGTATAAAAGATGATATCAAATCAAAAATATCTTTTATGAAGCTATGGATTGGGCTTGACCCAAATGGCGGAGCGAGAAGAGACAAGGAATATCTGGAGTCATGGGGATTTAAAATTGTTCAGATAAATTCAGAATATCGCAAAGATATGAATCATCAACTTGCTCCAACTTCTGATGCTACAAAACAAGCTCAAGAAGAGCTTAGCAGAATGATAACATCCGGGAAAAAGATTATTGCATTCTTTGTTTTTGATACTGACGGAGACAGAAAAAACTTAGTTCTGGTAGATAAAGATGGCTCTCCTTTTGTTCCGGGTGTTCAAAAGATATTCGCGTTGGATGTATTGACATCCATTCTTGACATTGCGGATAAGGGGAAACTTGTTGATGGGAAATATGGTATTGTAGCTAATGACGCTTCTTCATCTCTTATGGAGCGGATATGCAGCATTTTTAATATTGTATTGAAGAGAACAGACACAGGAGAAGCTGCTGTTGCCGGAGGAGGAGAGATACTTTCAAAGCAAGATATAGAAGTCCTTCTAATGGGAGAAGCAAGTAATGGAGGAACTTTCACGCTTGATTTTATGATAAGAGAACCTATTCATACAATCAGAACTATTATAAATCTTATAACGCGACCAAATCTTGTAAAAATACTGATGAAAAAAATTAACACATCAGATAACTACGATAATTGGCACTCCCCCCCAAACATACAAAGCATTTTCTATAATATACTAAATACTCTTCCTCCATCTATTGACACAGATTTTTTTACTAAGGAAGGTGAATACAGAGCAAAACCTATTGATCAACGCAGATTTAAGCAAAGCTTTGATGATTATTTTCCTGCCAACTTATGGCCAAAAATTAAAAAAGAGCTGTCAGGTATATATGAAGGAGGATCCTTATCCTACGAATTTACAAACTATGAAGGCACAGAAGAATTGAGAGGCAGAGGAAATAGAAAAACACAGATTGGAGGTTATAAGATTGAATTCTTTTTGCATGAGAAAAACCTAAAGCATTTGATTGGATGGATATGGTTTAGATTATCACTTACTGAAAAAGGCTTGATGCGAAGAGGAGTAAGTCTGTCTCATATTCAATCTGATCCTAGAACAAAGCAATTGCTTGAGAAAAAATACAAGATAATTTACAACTTGTTTACTAATGCAATTAAAGAAATTGAAGCATTATTATGAAGCATTCATTAAAAGTGGGGTTTAGTTTTGGCGTAACTTCAGGAATAATTACAACACTTGGGTTAATGGTTGGTTTGCATTCCGGAACTCACTCGAAGGTTGTGATTATTGGCGGCGTATTGACAATAGCAATAGCTGATGCGTTTTCAGATGCGCTTGGTATTCATATTTCTGAGGAGTTTGAAAATAAACATACCTCAAAGCAGATATGGACGGCGACAATTGCCACTTTTTTATCTAAGTTTATTTTTGCCCTAACCTTTATTATTCCGCTTTTATTGTTTGAGCTTCCAACAGCAATCAGGATAAGCATAATTTGGGGCTTATCAATATTATGTCTTCTTAGTTATAGAATTGCCATGGAGCAGAAAACAAATCCATGGAAAGTGATTGCCGAGCATTTAGGTATAGCTTTGATAGTTATAATCCTAACTCATTATCTTGGAGACTGGATAGCGTCACGATTTAGATGAAAGAAAGCAAAAAACTTTTATTGATGACTGCGGCATTTTTTGGGTGTTTTTATCTTCCTGTTGAGATGTTGCCGTTTAGAAATCCTGTATTTGAAGCACTGGCTTTGGTCAGATGGTATGCGCGAGAACATGTTTTGCTTTGTCTTGTGCCTGCGTTTTTTATTGCCGGTGCGATTTCTGCTTTTGTGAGCCAATCTTCTGTGATCAAATATTTCGGGGCAAAGGCAAACAAGTTTTTAGCTTATAGCGTTGCTTCTGTTTCAGGAACAATTCTTGCTGTGTGTTCCTGCACTGTATTGCCTCTGTTTTCGGGAATATATAAACGCGGAGCAGGATTAGGTCCTGCCACAGCCTTTCTCTATTCAGGTCCTGCCATTAACGTATTAGCAATTATTATGACAGCTCGTATCTTGGGCTGGCAGTTAGGATTAGCAAGAGCTGTTGGAGCAATAGTTTTCAGCATAGTCGTTGGCTTTCTGATGCATCTTATATTTCTGAAGGAAGAAAGAGCAAGACATGCCAATGGCGCTTTTCAGTCCGGAGAAGAAAAAAAAGCTCGACCTCTCTGGAAAAATGCTTTCTATTTCGCGTCTATGGTATTTATTTTGGTATTTGCAAACTTGGGAAAACCGCAGGCAGGAGACACAGGAATCTGGCCGTTAATTTTTAACTTCAAGTGGTATATAACGTCTGTCTTTTTAATTATACTTATTGGTATGATTGTGCGATGGTTTAATAAAAGCGAACTCAAAGATTGGTCGCAGGCGTCATGGGGGTTTGCAAAACAGATTATGCCTTTGCTTTTAGCTGGTGTAATCGTAGCGGGTCTTCTTTTGGGAAGACCTGACCATGAGGGATTAATACCTTCATGGATAATTGCCAAAGCTGTTGGCGGTAATTCAGTTTTGGCCAATTTCTTTGCCTCCATAGTAGGGGCTTTTATGTACTTTGCGACATTAACTGAAGTTCCAATTCTACAGGGTCTTATTGGAGCAGGTATGGGAAAGGGCCCAGCTTTAGCCTTGTTGTTAGCAGGTCCGGCATTGAGCTTGCCTAATATGCTTGTTATCAGAGGTGTTATTGGGACGAAAAAAACAGTCGTATACGTAGGGTTAGTAGTCATTATGGCTACGATAAGCGGGATTTTATTTGGATATATTGTAAGCTAAAATCAAGGAGGTCTGCAAAAATGAAGATTGAAATATTAGGAACAGGCTGTCCAAAGTGTAAGAAATTGGTTGAACTGGCAGAAAAAGCTGTTAGTTGCTCTGCTTTTTCCCATTCTTGGCTGTGGGAGTTGTTATAGTGGGAAAAAGCAAAGGGCGGAGGCAAGCCCCGCCCCTACAATTACATCCACCTAGTTTCGCCTGTGGCAAAACTATTCCCCCTTTGAAGGGGGATTTTAGGGGGATGTTTGCATTTGACTTGCCTTATAAAAAATGATAGCTTCTTGCTAATGTTTAAGATTTTATTTAGTATCTGGCTTTTATTTGGATTTTGGATTTTGCCATTATACGGTGCGTCATCATCCTTTATAAATCATACTGTAAGAAAAGGAGAATCGTTACATAAAATTGCCAAGAAATATCTTCCCTTGAGCGACTTCTATACATTGTCCCCTTTTGTTAAGAAAATAAAGAAGATTAATGATGTTAACCAGACAAGTCTTAAGATAAATAAAAAAATTAGAATCCCTGTTGTCAGAACAAATCCTGTCAAGGCAAAAACAATCACAAAAGACAAATCTTTTAACGCCAAAGGAATATATATAACCGGTAACACTGCAGGAACAGAAAGAATCCTGACGTTAGCAAAAAAATTGAAATCTTTCGGAGGAAACACCATAGTTTTTGACGCAAAAGATGTTGATGGCGTAGTAACATACAAAAGCTCTGTGCGGCTCGCAAAGGAAATAGGCGCTACCGGAAAATCCCAGATAAAAGACATAAACAAGATGATATATCTTCTGCACAAAGATGGTATTCATGTTGTAGCAAGAATTGCGCTTTTTTGTGATGTAATCTTAGCTAAAAACCGCCCGGACTTAGCTATACAGAGCAAGTCTGGATCTGTGTGGAAACAAAAAGGGAAGATTAAATGGGTAGATCCTTCTCTTGAACCTGTCCGGAAATATAATCTTGATCTAGTCACGAAGCTGTGCGATTTGGGTGTTGATGAGATTCAGTTTGATTATCTCAGATTTCCCGCAATGGGGAATGTCAAGGATGCAAAGTATTCATTTGATGAGACAAAGATAGAGAAACATACAATCATAACAAGTTTTCTGAAAAGAGCTTATGAATTAACTCGCAGAAAGAAGGTTTTATTATCTATAGATGTTTATGCAATCATGGCATGGCAACGAAAGGAAGATGAAGAGATCACAGGTCAGAGGATTCAAGACCTTGCAAAATATGCTGATATAATAAGTCCTATGCTGTATCCATCTCATTTCTACGGCAGATTTGAAGGCAGGAAGAATCCTGCAGACCATCCATACTATTTTATTTCACAGGGTTGTAAAAAAACCGGAATTGCTACAGAGAAAACAGGTATTACTATAAGACCATGGCTTCAGGCATTTCCATATAAGGTAACCAAATCCAAGTGGAATAAAGATTATATTCTTGAACAGATAAAAGCTGCTAAAGAAGCTAATGCATGCGGATGGCTGTTATGGAGCGCAGGCAATAACTATAAAATTTCATGGAGAGCACTAAAGTCTCCTTGAGCCATTCTCCGGATTGCAGATATAAATCTGCGGTTTAATTCTTGTCCTTTTTTCATATTCTCTGCTTATGAGTGAACGGAAATTATTGATGTTCTTTTTCTTAACAATGTTCACAGTGCAACCTCCAAAACCGCCGCCAGTCATTCTAGCCCCAATTACACCATTAATGCTTCTTGCAATATTCACCATTGTATCAAGCTCAAGACAGCTTACTTCATAATTTTTCTTCAGGCTCTCATGTGATTCATTCATTAACCTGCCGAACTCAAGTATGTCATTTCTGCCCAGAGCCTTTATGGCGTCTAATACACGTTTATTTTCATAAAGAACATGTTTGCATCTTTTCTGCGTGATCTCATCAAGCGAGCCTTTATACTTTTCAAATTCTTTCATAGATACATCTCTAAGCGTTTCTATTTGCGGAAGAGACCTTTTAAGACTGGATACTGCTCTTTCACATGTTGCTCTTCGCTTATTATATTCTGAACCGGCAAGTTCTCTTTTCACATTTGTATTACAAACAACTACGTTAAATTCCCCCAACTTTAAAGGGATGTTTTCATAAGAAAGGTTCCTGCAATCAAGAAACAGCGCATGGTCTTTTTCCCCCAGCATAGAAACAAACTGATCCATTATTCCGCAGTTCACCCCAACAAATTTGTTCTCTGCTTTCTGGCACAGTTTAATCATTTCTATAGAGGATATTTCCAGATCAAATAGTATTTTGAAAAAATAGACTGTCGCAACTTCAAGCGCAGCAGAAGAGCTAAGTCCTGCTCCTTCAGGGATATCTCCTCCAAAAACGATATCCGCGCCATTAATATCAGCGCTTGTCTCTAATAAAGACTTTATTACACCTGCAACATAATTTACCCATATCTTTTCTTTATTGAACTGAATAGAATCAAGATCAAATTGAACATTCTGGTCATAATCTATTGAGTATACTCGTATAATTCTATCATTGCGTTTTTCTCCAGCCATATAAATATTTCTATCTATAGCAATAGGCAAAACAAATCCCCCGTTGTAGTCAGTGTGCTCGCCAATCAGATTAATCCGTCCGGGAGCAGAGACAGTGAGCAGGTTTTTTGATTCTCCGTCAAAGATATCTTTGTATACAGCAGTAATACGTTTTAGATTCACTTATATCTGCCTTCACGCAAAGAATGCATCTGCTGCGCAACAGTTTGCTCATGATTATCATTTTTGTACATACCATAAAAAGGATAGTCTCTTACCTTGTAATTTTTAATATTGTTCTCATCATCCGCCCATGTTGCAGGATTATTTATAATGTATTCTCTGATTTCCTGCAATGATTTATCGTTTCGGATAATATGGTCATAATAATTACGTTGCCAAATTTTGCTTGATTTATTCAAATTATTTTGTGTTATAAAATTCAAATATTCATTTGCACATTTTGATTTGAATGAACAAATGATTTGTCCTAAATTCGTAGGGGATGGGCTTGCCTCATCCCGATTATTGATTATAATTATACCATGAATATGATTTGGCATGATAATAAATGCATCGATATCAATATTGTGGTATTGATTCGGAATATCAATCCATTGATTTTGAATGATTTGCCCGATTTTGGTTAATTGTGTTTGGATAGGATTATTGTCACGGGCGGAGGCGAGCCCATCCCCTACAATATTTGAATTATTAATTTTTGCAAATATATTTTGGCTGTCTTTCAAACAAATCGTTACAAAATAATATCCATTCTCTGAATAATCATATTCTTTTAATCTATTCTTTTTACGATTCGGCAATTCTTTCATTATGTTTTTTACCATAACGTTAAAGCTCAGCTTTGACAACATCTACGAGTTCTGATGCGAATCTTTTTAGCGCTTTGGGCGTTAGCTTTTTGGATCTGTCCAACCAATCGACAATTTCATCCTTGTCGCGCCGGTTTTTCCAGCATGACAGAAGATATTGCGCTTCCCCATAGGCATTCAGATTCCGTCGTTTGTCCAGCAGAACACGAAACAATCGTTCCGCAACCGAGAACTGTTTCGCTTTGGTGAAAGCGCACGCAGCATTATTGATCCCAATGAAAACCGCTGTCGGTGATCTGTCTGCGTTCAGTTGGGACCAACTGCCCAACAAAGACCTCTCTGGAGTTGCACCTTCTATATCGCCTACTCGACCAAGCCAATCATTGATCTGTCTCTGAAGTGCTTCTCCTGTGCTGGCAACTCTATCGGACTCGCCCCTAGCGCTGTAATACTTAACGAGAAGAATTTTGAATGTTACTGCTGCGAAATCACGATTGCTCCATGTCCTGTCCTCGCTAAGAAGCTTCTCTATTGCATTCAGGGCAGTTTTAGCACGACTGAATTCCTGGAAGTGAGTATATGCACTTGCATTAGTCCTATGCGATTCGAAACGAATATTTCGGTTCTCGATGACAAGTGGACATTGAATATTTGCGAATTCGTAGCATTTCCACCAAAAATCCAAAAAGCCACCTTCAATCAGGGTCAATGCTTGAGTCTCATCTGAAACGACCCAATGAAGACGGAGGGGGAAAAGACTGGTTTTGCTCCATTCATGGAACTCTGATTGATACTTGTATTGGCTTTTTGCGTCCCTCATCATTGCATATCGGTCGCAGATATTCCAAAGAACCCACCCAGTATCGTCCACAGACAGATCCGCCTTTACTCGAAGGGATACAAGCAATTCAATAATGGATTCTGGCTTGGCATGTTCCGCAATCAACTTGCCAAACATTTTCTTAACGTCATCGATCATTTTCTGCAACGCTACCTCCTTTTGCATTCCTATCTTACCCAAAACAATTAATCATTGAACGTTTGCTGCTGCTTTGGTGTTACCATAGTTCAAATTATTTAAAACCTCAATAAAAATAGACAAATATATCTTTGGACAAGATCATAGTCACGGGCGGAGGCAAGCCCCACCCCTACAATTTTAGATTTACGAGATTTGAATGTGTTCATATCAATTCAAACAAACTTAAGGGACTTTCGTATAAGCGTTTCTATTTTTATATTTTCCTTTGTCTCAGCCAGCACCTTATCAACAGCTCTTTGAGCAATAGCGCGGGAATACCCCAATGAAACCAAGGCAGATATACTGTCATTGATTACGGAGCGTTCCTCAGGATCTTTGCCAATCAGATAAGATTTTTCTCTGTCTGTTAAAACACCTATTTTATCCTTGAGTTCTACTATGATTCGCTGCGCGGTTTTTTTGCCTATACCCGGAATTGTGGTTAATATTCCAACATCTTCATCAATAACTGCAGCCTTAAATCTATCAACTTTTATAGCAGATAAAATCCTTACAGCTACGCTTGGACCTATTCCCGATATGGAAATCAGTGTCTTGAAAAATTCTTTTTCATCTTCAGCTGCAAAACCATAAAGTTCTAACTTATCTTCTCTCACATAAAGATAGGTAAGAATCTTTTGTTTTTCGCCGATTTTACCAATTTGATTATATGTTGTCAGCGAAACGTGCATTTCATAGCCAACTCCGCCAATATCTATAACAACAAAGGCTGGCGTTTTAACCGATAACTTTCCTTCTATATATCCTATCACTTCTTCCTCACCAGCGAATATCTCCTATATAAATTTCTTCCCAATCTACTTCCAGAAAAGGGCTTAATATTAGCGTGCCTAAACTTGGCATTTTTATCATCTCGTAATCGTATACTATCATATTATAACCTGATATCCAAAAAAATTTCAAAAATCTGGGAAGTCCTGTTGAGGGAACGGTCAACACATCATTACCCCCCTGGGCAGAAAAAGACTGATCTAATCTAATCGCAGTATCAAGGTCAATAGGAGGAATCATAAGCAAGCGCTTGTCCAGATTCGGCACCTTATCTT
>JAUWOV010000040.1 GCA_030611945.1 bacterium
TCTTTAATATATGTTGGTGCTGTTTTGGGCGGCCTGCCTCCTTTAATCTTATGATAATAGGCATAAGTCATTGGTTCTCCCCCTTTAAGCACTTCGGCTTCTGCGACTTTACCAATAAAAATAGTATGCGTTCCTACACTAATATTGCCGGTCACTTCACACTCTAAATAACCCAGGCAATTTTGAATAACAACAGGCACTCCTGTTATTCCCAACTTATAACCTATGCCTTTGAATTTTTCCACTTCTCTGCCTGATTTAAAACCGAAGCGTCCGATAAATTCCATTGGCGCATCACGTTCTAAAATTGATACAGTAAAAACCTTGCTTTCCTGAATGAACTGATGAGTTAAATTCTCTTTGTTGATACATACGCTAATCTGAGGAGGCTCTGCAGTTACCTGAAAAACAGTATTAGCGATCTGTCCGTTAAATTTGTCTTCTTTTTTAGAGCTCACTACATACATTCCATAACTTAATTTAAATAATGCGTTAATGTTCATTTTTGCCCTTTCAACAAATCCATTATTGTGATGGATTTTAGTTTTATTATTAGTTCTTCTTCTATTCTATCCATTTTTTCCTTAAGAGAACAGGTTTTTATTTCAGGGCATGCTTTACCTCTGAAAACATGTTCCATCAGCTGGAATGGACCCTGAAATATCTCTATCATACTGAAAATCGTAATCTCCTCAGGTTTCACTGCAAGAGAGAAACCGCCGCCAGTGCCTTTGAAAGATTTAAGCAATTTTTTATTGCTTAACATTTGCAGTATCTTTCTTAAAAAAGATTTTGGCATATTAAGTTTTTTAATCAGATCGGTTACAGTAACCGTATTTTCTTTTGCTGCCGCAATACAGCCAAGAGTCCTGACAGCATAATCCGTATCTCTTGTAAGCAGTTTCATGCTTTATTTAAAAACATCGTTTTTTTAATTTCTTCCTGCATTTATCACTTTCACAGCGATAACAAATTTCGTTTTGCAAATATCCGCCTTTATAAAATTCAATAATATTATTCAAGGTCGTTTCTGCAATATTGGTCAATGCCTCTCTTGTGAAAAATCCCTGATGTGAGGTGATAAGAACATTTGGGAAAGTCATAAGTCTTGCTAATACGTCATCGCTGATCACAGTAGATGAATAGTCTTCAAAGAAATATTCACTCTCTTCTTCATAAACATCAAGCCCTGCCGCTCCGATCTTTCCGCTTTTAAGACCGTTAATCAATGCCTGTGTTTTGATTAATTTACCTCTTCCCGTATTTATTATTATTACGCCCTGTTTCATTTGCTTTATGCTTTTCTCATTTATCATGTAATTTGTTTCAGGGGTTAGAGGACAATGAAGCGATATAATATCTGAAGATCTATACAGCTCGAAAAGCGTAACATACCTGATACCTGAAGCTTTTGCGTAAGCTTCATTAGGGTATGTATCGTATGCACATACATTCATGCCAAATCCCTTTAAAATTGAAACAAGGCATCTTCCTATCTTCCCTGTCCCGATTATGCCTGCTGTCTTACCGTGCATATCAAATCCCAATAGACCATTGATAGCGAAATTCCCATCGCGGGTACGATAATAAGCCTTATGCGTTTTTCTGTTTAAACCCATCATAAGCGCTGTTGCATGTTCAGCGACAGCGTACGGTGAGTATGCAGGTACTCGTACGACATGGATATTCTTGTATGCGGCATTCAAATCAACATTATTGTATCCGGCGCATCGCATAGCAATAAGTTCTATCCCATTTTGTTTTAAAGTGCCGATTACTTTCTTATCCAGAATATCATTAACAAAAGCACACACTACCTCGTATCCCTGAGTCAAATTAACAGAATCATGGTTTAAATGGCCTTTGAAATACTTAATTGAGAAACCGTACTTATCGTTTACCTTATCAAAAAATTTCTGATCATACGGTTTTGTATCAAAAAATGCTATTTTAACGTTTTTCATATTATAAATGATACCAATATGGTGTCTTTTGTCAAGGGAAAATTTTGGGCGGATGGACTTCTCCCTTAACAGACAGCTGAAGCTGTCTGTTGTTCTCTCTGTCGCATTTCCTCGTCGATTGTCTTCTCCAACTGCAACCGCCTGCTTTAGCTGGCGGCTATTGTAGGAGCAGCTCTTGTGGATGCCCGTTTATGCTATTCATGCCATTGCGAACCTTAAATCTCGAACGCTTTCGTGATGGTGTAGGGGCACGGCGTGCCGTGCCCTTTGCTTTGTTGTGTTATTCTTTGAATTGATTTGGGGATTCGGTAGGGTTAGGATTTGACATTGTTTTTTTAAGAATCACCTATTTATTAACAATTTCTATTCTATCTTTTGAGATCCATTTCAGAAAGGTAGGCTCTTTCAACACCGATGAAATCAAATATACTTTTCTTTTTGTTCTGGATAGTGCGACAAGAAAATTACAAATTTCTTGATCTGTGATTTTAGTTTTGTCGTTATCCTTCACAAAGTACCGATTATCAAAATGAGTGATAAAAACCAAGTCCCCTGCAAGACCTTTTGAACTTTGAATTGTTGTAGCTTTAATTGGTATTTTTCTAATTGCAGGATTGCCAATTCGCTGAAGGGTAGAATTTATTTCCTTCTTTAAAAATTCTTTTGATACTCCATAGGGATCAAATTTAATTTTTTTCAAAACCTCATCAAAATCATTATTATTAACAGGTTTGTTATTCATGATGCATCTAAGAACTTTAAGCATGTTCTTCACTTCAATTTTATAACTGGGGTCAATAAGTTCATGAATCTTTTTATCTGGATATAAATCAGTATTTTTTAATAAAGAAATAAACTCTTCTTTATGTATAAAAAATTTAGAAGCTATTCGCCAACCAAGATTATCTTTCTTATCTTTAAGAAGGAGTTTGATCCCATCTAATAAGGTTATTTCTGGCTCATCTTTAATTGCATACTCAATATTTTGCAAACCTTTTCCCTTTAAGACTTCAGCTATCGTATAAGATTGTTTTTTGAAAGGAGAAATAATCAACACTGAAAAATTGCTTTTCGTATCTTCTGCCATTTCTCCTATCTTCTTTTCAATAAACCAAGGAATTTGTTTTGCGAATATCTGTGAGTAGCCAATTTTTGAATATCTTTCACTTTCCTTATCTTTTTCTTCTTCGTCGAAATATGTAAATGGCTTATTAATACGTCCAATTAGGAAACCAGATTTCTTAGCAGCGCCAATTATGTCATTAGTTGCATTAACAACAACGCGTGTGCATCGAGCACAAAAAGGCAAATTAAATGATTCATAATCGGGCATTTCTTTACCGTGTCTTTCGCGTATATGACGAGTACTAGCACTCTTAAATTCATAAAGAGCTTGGTCGTCATCACCTGCTAATAGAATTGGACTTTTTTCAGCGAGTAAATTAATAAGCGAAACCTCCAGTTTGTTGAAGTCTTGAAATTCATCAACGAGAATCTGATCATAAACTGGTATTTTATCCTTATATTTTTCAAAATATTTTACAGCAGCAAATATTATGTCTGCGTACCCATAATAATCATAATATCCTTTCCGTTTTTTATAGAATTTTATAAATTCATTCTTATCGTCTCTATTATGGAATAATTTATCAAAATCAACCTTTTTGCCTATTAAAATTTCAGCATCGTGTTGTATTACTTTAGAAAGTTTCGGAGAAATCTTAATATTTTTTTTTGTAATTATACTAAGAATACTTCGGGTAAAACTGTGAAGGGTTCTTACATCTGACAAACCATATAATTCAAGGGATAAATCTTCTACAAGAGAATTTATAAAAGTTAGTGTAAGTGAATTTTGTTTGCCTTCAAGTATTTTTTTAAAAAGATAGGTTTTGCCAGTTCCTGGGCCTGCTACTACTACTTTTTTAGTTGACTGAGAATACAATATTGCCTCAACATGCTTTTCTCTGTCACACTTAGTGTTAGCGTATTTTATTTCTTTTGATACTGTCATTTTTATTCTATTGTTTTCTCTCTCATCCAAACCACCTCTGCATCAGCGCGTTAAAATGATTATCCATTTCCTCTAATGATGTGCGCATTTTTTGTTTTGTTTGTTCCACTTGTTTAACAATATCAGCGAATTTGTTCTGCAAATCTATTGGAGGAACAGGAATCGATAATTTTCCCAAATCTTCTTTAGTAATAGCTTCCCTTGTCGCTCCTCCTGCACTTGCAAGTCGAAGCAAAAAACTTTTAAAACTGCCAGATGTTAACAATAACGACAAATATACCGAGTTAACTTTTTTATTTGGGTGAATGATTGCAACATGTTGATTAACTCGCGCTGGCAGAATTTCTTTTGGAACAATTGCACATCTACAAACAGAAGCCCCTGTAATATTAAACAAAACATCATTTTCTTGAACAATAACATTTCTAAGGTTTTCTGCCTGCATATCATCTATATAAGCAAGCCCCTTGTATTCGAACATATTATTCTGAATATTCATACTTCTGATTAAAGCTACTCCCTCATTCTTATATGAACTTTTCCCACCTCTAGGTGTCGCCCCACTGCCTATTTTTGTAGATAGGTCCGACAACTCATGATTAGACCAAGCTTTATTATTCATTACCGGATCGCCGAACATTTCAAGAAAAACGGATTTGATATAGTCGTCAAGGATAGTGAGTTGTTCTTTGCGTTTTTTTCGAAGGCTGTCGGCGGTGTCGAGAATTTCTACAATCTGTTTTTGTTTTTCCAAAGAGTAATTGGGCAATTTAATATCTGTCAGATTAGCCATCTTTATATATTTGATGACTCCGCCTATTGATTGATTTCTTAACTTTTCTAAATATTTATTTAAAAAATGAAACAAGAATCTTGCATCTAATTGATTCTTTTGCAAGATTTCAACAACATAGGTTCGCTGATAAGCATCAAACTTACCTTTATAATGTTTGATATTCAAATCACCGTTCCCTGCAACAAGCACACATTCACAATCAAAAGAATATGAGTCTATTTTTTCAGATTTTTGAGCACATGTAAAAAAAGGATATCTTCCATTTCTAACTTTTGCATTTACATCTAAATTGCCTGTTTTAATTTTAGATACATTGCCTAATAGCATTACAATAATCCTTTAAGTTTGTCTATATCAGCTTCAATCGCTTTATTGTTTTCCTCAATCTTCCCCAAAATCACTTCTGGCTTATCATATTTGGGTGGTGTATAGTCAATCTCTTTGTAGCGATTAATGCTCAGGTCATATTTATTATCAATGATTTCATTTACCGGCACAAAGAAATGCTTTGCCTTGCGATCATCATTTGCATTTTTGTTTCGTGCCTTCCATTCATTAACAATATCCGGTAGGTCATTTACTTCAATTCTGTCACGCTTATCATCCAGCGAATAGCCGTCTGCCTGCATATCATAAAACCACACTCGTTCAGTTGTACCGCCTTTAACAAATACCACAATGGCAGTGCTAACTCCGGCGTAAGGTTTAAATACACCTGAGGGCATAGAAACAACACCCTGCAATTCGCAGTCTTCAATAAGCATTTTCCTTAAACTCTTATGAGCATTTGATGAACCGAATAAAACGCCGTCAGGCACAATCACAGTAGCACGTCCACCGATTTTAAGTGAATTGATAATCCTGTTTACAAAAAGAAGTTCTGTCTTTTTTGTCTTAAGCGATAAATTTTCATTAATATCTCCTGCATCAATACTGCCTTTAAACGGCGGATTAGCAAGGACTACATCATACTGATTATCTTCATTGTATTTTTTGGAAAGCGTATCAACTCTTTCAATGTTCGGATACGTGATACCATGAAGCATGAGATTCATTAAGCCGATACGAACCATAGTTGTGTCAAAATCATAACCGAAAAATGTTTTTTCACGCAGATCTGTCCACAAACGCTGATCAGTGAGCTTATCGCCGAATCCACGCTCGAAACCGTCCTCGTCTTTTGTCATATGATTTTTACTGGTATGAGTTGTTAAGATATGTTGATAGGCTCCAAGTAAAAATCCTCCTGTTCCGCATGCAGGATCGCCTATGGTCTCTCCTATCTTAGGACTTACCAATTCACACATCAGTTTAATAATGTGCCTTGGTGTGCGAAACTGTCCGTTTTTGCCGGATGATGAAATTTCTGCTAGCAAAAATTCGTACATATCACCCTGTGTATCATGAAATGTCTGTCCAGCTTGCGTCTGTTTTTCTATTTCAGCATAAAGCGCATCAATAATGCTGACGGCTTCAACAAGAAGCGAGGGTTTGGGAATAATAAACACAGCATCTGCCATGTATTTGGCAAAAACACTGTTTTCTCCATTGACCTGTTTGATGAATGGAAAAGCCTTTGTCTGTACATGTGTTAACATCTCTCCGCCTTCAAGCTGTTTGAAATGACTCCAGCGAAGCGTCTGCCTGTCTAGTTTTTCTTTTGTTGTTGGTAAGATAAATTTTCCCTCAAATACAGAAGTATATTTTTCTCCAGTCCATTCAGCGTCTTTTTTAAGCTTGCTGTCAATTTCATCTAACCGGCGCATAAATAAAAGATACGATATCTGTTCAATAGCTGTTAATGGATTAGCAATACCGCCGGCCCAAAAATTATTCCAGAGTTGACTTATTAATGATTTCATTTTTGGCGTTAACATAAAAACCTCTCTTTTATTACGCTATTTTCTGTGTAAGCTGTAGAATCTCATCAATTTCATCCGGTTTAAAAACACCTCTTACACCTTCGGGATGAAGCTGTGTAAACGGCGCTTGAATAAGATCCTTCTTTTCCACAACACCTCGTTGCAGAACAAACGTCTTAAGCGTTAAAATAAACTGAATCTGCTTCTCTCCAAAAGTATTATGTTTCCTCAAAAACTCATCAAAAGCAATAGATACAGTTTCAGTAAATGTTGTTATCTCTTCAATGCTGAGAATATGTTTAATAAATTGAATAAACTTAGCGCTCTTATTATCGTAAATTTCTTGCAAGATATATTCCGTAATGTGCGGATAATGCTCTTTTAAAATATTAGCTAATTCTTCAATTTCTTCATCTGTAATCTCATCACCCTGAACAATTTTTTGAAGCACCGGATTAGTCTTAACAAGCGTACAGATAAATTCTTCAACTTTACGCCTATATTTATCTACAGTCATGCGTTCATGCTGAGGTCCAAATTCGATGGTTTCTTTAACTGTTAGTAAATCCTGAATGTTCAGTTTTTTCTCAGGTGTTTTTTGAGTCTGACGATATTTCATCAATGGAGCAAGATGTGCGATCATTTCATCAAGGTCATCATCCGATGCTGTTATCCAGAAATGGTTTGACTGCACTTTTTCTATCCATTCTCTTTCACGCTCAACTACATTGACTGTCATAGGCAATTCACTCACTTTTTCAATAATTATTTCTTTAAGTATTTTATAGCGTTCTTCATCGCCTGTGAGTCTTGCTATTTGAGTTTCTATGCCATCCAGCTCAAAACGCATAGCTTTAAAATCAGCATCAGATAAAACACGCATAAGCGGGCCGATGTGCATACGTAAGTAATCCAGTTTTTCATCCGTTATGTTTATCCAGAAGTTATCATCAGATACTTTTTTTATAGATTTTTGACTATCCAAAATAACAACGGAATTTTTTGGTAATGCTGCAATATTCCCTCTTATCTTACCGATTGTTTTCGCTTTAACAGATTCATCTTTTTTCTGCTCGGAAACATACAGCTTATTTATCCGTGCCTCAAACAGTCTGACTGGAAGTGGACGTGTGCTTTTTGGTTCTTTGCCTTTTGGAGTCATTTTAAAATATTCGAAATTCTCCCAGCAATCTATAATCAGAAACTTTTCTTTTTCAGGACACCATGATTTTATATTATCAGGATCAAGTATGCGTGTGCCTCGTCCTATCATCTGCCAGAATTTTGTATAAGAAAATACAGGCTTAGCAAAAACAAGGTTCACAATTTCACGCACATCAATACCCGTATCAAGCATATCCACACTAATAGCGATGCGAGGCATATCTTTTGTTTTAAAACGATCAAGAATACCACCTTTACCATGAACACCTTTAACGTCTGAAATAATAACTTCCGAAAGTTGTCCTTTATATTCAGGATAAAGAGCGTTAAAAACTTCACATAGACGATAAGCATGCTTTTTGGAAATAGCAAAGAATATAGTTTTACCCGGAAGAACACCGTTTGAGTCTTTGATACATTCTTCCATAAACTCACGCACGATAACGGCGTTTGTACCTTTATTGGTGACTTTCTTTTCTAGTTCTGTTCCTTCAAAATTAAATTCGTCAGGATCTTCGCCGTCTTGACGCAATCTTTTCTTCTCTGCTTCGGCTATGGTCTCGCTATTAATCCCTTCCTGCTGAAATTTAGTGCGAAGTTTTAAAACTTCAAAGTCAGATAAATATGGCGGGGTATTATTAATCGCTTCTTCATAAGAATAAGCAAATGTCGGCAAGCCGTTTTCGCAATCAAATAATTGAAACGTATTGTGATCTATAGCGTCTTTTGGTGTTGCAGTAAGGCCAAGCTGTATAGCGTCAAAATAATCGAATATGTTTTTATACACATTATAAATTGACCGATGACTTTCATCGGCAATAATTATGTCAAAATAGTGTGGACTTAATGGACAAACTTCCTGTTGTATCAGATTAAGCATGGTCGGGTAGGTCGTGCAGTAAATACGCCTATCAGGCGCAAATTTTACTTCACCTGTTTTAGGCCAGACAGGGGAATTAGGAAGATACTCTTTAAATGTTTCTAATGCCTGTTCTCTTAAAGCAATACGATCAACAAGGAATAAAACTTTTTGAGTCCAGTTAGACCGCATCATAACATCTAAAAGCCCCATACAAGTTCGTGTTTTGCCAGTACCTGTTGCCATAATCAAAAGAAATTTGCGATGCTTCTTTTCTACACGTTCCAACACCGAACGAATTGCCTGAATTTGATATGGTCGTCCAGCAATTGATGTGTTGATAAGTTCGCTTGAAAGAACTTTGCAATTTTTCCGTAAAAACTGCATACGTTCAAGATCAGCTATTGTTGGAAACCCAAAGACTTTACGTGGCGGGTAACGTTCGCTATCCCAGAAAAAAATATCATATCCATTTGTATAAAAAATAAACGGCGTAGGGCCGCCATTACTTTTTTGAATTTTTTCAGCGTAATTGCGAGCTTGCTCTTTACCGACTTCGGCATCAACTGAAGTTTTTTTTGCTTCCACAACAGCAATAAGTTTGCTATTCCTACCCAGAAGAGCATAATCAGCAAAAAGATGACCTTGATATGGAGTTTTAGGCTCGCTAATACCCAATGGCAGACCAACCCATATATCAAGTTCTTGAGTTACTTGCGAAGGATTATGAACATTCCAGCCTGAGACTTTTAATCTCCTGTCAATGATCTCTCTTCTTGTCTGTGCTTCGTTTTGCATGATTCTCTATTATACTCCCCCATCCCAAATTCATAAAGAAAAAAGGGCACAGCACGCTGTGCCCCTACAAAAGCAAAGGGCGGAGACAAGCTCCGCCACTACAATACAAAATTCAGCAACCGGTTTATCATCAGGATTCAATCTTTTTCCGGCAACAACATCATTCCCTTTTATAAGCTGGATAAGTTAAGCACTGTAGTCATTCCAAAGCCCATCAAACCGAGTGGGGCAGGATTAGATGTAGTATCCTCCTGTCTGGTTATTCGTATTTCTTTTTCCATTTATATTCCTTCTTTTTTGTTTGTATAAGTTGTATGCAGAAGATGATGGGATTTTCCCCCGAGTGGTTTCTCAAGAAATTCTTCATATATCTGCTTTATTGCTGGATTTTCGTGAGATTTTCTGAGTTTTCTGCCTTCATCCTCTTTGTATATTGCGTTTATCCTTGCCTGTCTTACTTCGTCAGTCGTCATTCTTGGCTGTCCGCCTCCACCGATACAGCCTCCGGGACATGCCATGATCTCTATGAAGTGATAGGATTTTTTGCCGCTTTTTATTGATTCTATTAGTTTCTTTGCATTTCCAAGACCATGAGCAACAGCAACATTTAACGTAACGCCTTCAAGAAATCTCCAATCCTTCGTTGTGCCTTCTATCTTGAGAGAGGCTTCCTTTACTCCTTTTAAGCCTTCAACAGGCGCAATACGCAATCCTTTAAACGGTAGCTCTTTCCCTGTAACAATTTCATACGCTGTCCTGAGAGCGGCTTCCATAACTCCGCCGGTATTTGCGAATATATCTGCAGCGCCTGTTGATATGCCTAGAGGCGCATCCATTTCCTCATCAGGAAGATTCACAAAGTCTATGCCAGCCTGTTTGATAAATTTACCTAATTCTCTTGTTGTCAGCACATAATCAACGTCCTTAACTCCGCTGTCGTTCATCTCATCTCTATTGCATTCAAATTTCTTGGCAGTGCACGGCATGATAGATACCACTACTATATCCTCTTTTTTCTTGCTAATTTTGTCGGCATAGTATGTTTTTGCAACAGCTCCGAACATCTGCTGAGGAGACTTGCAAGTAGATACATTGGGAATTAGTTCAGGATAAAAGCTCTCCATATAATTTATCCATCCTGGCGAACATGAGGTAAACATTGGCAAAGCTACATTTTTATCTTTATCAACAAGCGCCTTCTTCAATCTCGTAAGAAGCTCCGTCCCTTCTTCCATAATAGTTAAATCAGCAGTAAAGTTAGTGTCAAACACCTTGTCAAATCCAAGTCTTTTGAGAGCTGCAGTCATCTTTCCTTTGATCAAAGTACCCGGTTCTAAATCAAAGCATTCTCCCAAAGCGGCACGGATTGCAGGAGCAGTCTGAACAACCACAAACTTGTTTGGGTCGTCAATAGCTTCCCATACCCTGTCAATATCATCTTTTTCGCTTATTGCCCCAACAGGACAAACCGCAGCGCACTGTCCGCACTGAACACAAACAGCCTCTGCAAGCGTATCAAACTGTCCGGGAGCGATAATCGTATCAAATCCTCGCGCTCTTGGAGCTAATGTATCTACCCCCTGAACCTCATGGCATACACTGACGCATCTTCTGCAAAGAATGCATTTATTAGGATCTCTGATGATGCCGGGAGTGCTTTCATCCAGAGGCATTCTCTCTCTTACTGGTGGGAATCTAACTTCCTTAATACCATATTCATCCGCCAGCTTTTGAAGTTCGCAGCTCTGATTGCGATCACAGGTATTGCATTCCCATGGATGATCGCTTAAAAGCAGCTCCAATATTATCTTTCTGGCATCACGCACCTTTTTTGTGTTGGTATAAATCTTCATGCCTTCGGAAACCTTTGTTACACATGAGGGCTGAAGCGCTTTAATTCCTTCCACTTCCACAATACACATTCTGCATGATCCGGGGCTCTGAAGACCATCCAGATAACATAAAGTTGGTATCTTTATTCCAATCTTTTTAGCAGCATCCAGAATCGTTGTATCTTCTGACACTTCCACTTGGGTATTATTTACTGTAATGTTCAGCATATTTTTTGTCTCCTTATGATAGGATTTTCTCTGGTTATAGGTTCATGCTTTTTATCAGGGTTTACTCCTCGGGCAAGTTCCTCTCCAAAATACTTCAAAGCAGAAAGAACAGGCGAGGCAACAGACTGTCCCATAGGACAAAAAGCTGTAAGTTTAAGTTTCTCAGCCAGCTCTTTTATAGTTTTAAGTTCATCAAAATAGGCTTCCTTCTTTTTCAAGCGTTTGAAAGCATTATACATCTGTTTTGTGCCAATTCTGCATACGGAACATTTTCCGCATGACTCATGAACAAAGAATTTCATGCAGCAAGTCAGGAAATCCGCAATTGAAATTATATCGTTCATAATCAATATTGCGCCGGAACCCAGATTATGTCCCAGTTTCTGAAGTTCTTGATATTCAAGCGGCGCATCCAGAAGCTTTGAAGAAAAAATATCGCCGGCAGTTCCTCCTATTTGAGCCATTTTGAATTTTCCGGAAGACATACCTCCTGCATAATCATAAATAATCTCTCTAAGAGTGATTCCCATAGGAACTTCAATTAGTCCTGGACGCTTTATATGCCCCAATATGGTATAGACCTTAGTTCCCGGAGTGCTTTCGGTTCCAATCTTTTTAAACCACTCGAAGCCATTTAATATAATAGGCGCAATATTAGCAAAGGTTTCTACATTATTTACGTTTGTCGGCTTGGATAAAAATCCTGATTCAGCAGGGAATGGCGGTTTAAGCCTTGGTTCGCCCCTTAATCCTTCCATTGAATTCAGCAACGCCGTTTCTTCGCCGCAAACATAAGAACCTGCTCCAATCTTAATCTTTACATTAAAATCAAAGTCCGTATCAAAAATATTCTTGCCTAAAAGCCCCAATTTTTCAGCGTCTTTTATAGCTTTTGTTAATCTTTGAATAGAGAGCTGGTACTCTCCGCGAATATAAATATAAGCAGTATTAGCTCCTATTGCGTATCCACAAAGCGCCATGCCTTCCAGAATCTTATGAGGATCTCCCTCCATAATCAAGCGATCCTTAAAAGTGCCTGGCTCTCCCTCATCAGCATTGCAGATAATATATTTTGGACTTTCTTTCGCTGCTCTGGCAAATGACCATTTCAAACCTGTTGGAAATCCTGCGCCTCCCCTTCCTACAAGTTTGGAATCCTTTACTATCTTAATAATATCTTCCGGTGTTTTTTTCTCCAGAGCTATGCCTAACGCTTCGTATCCGTCTGCTCCAATATATTCCTCAATATCTTCAGGATTAATCTTTCCACAGTTCTCAAGAACAATTCTGCTCATAAATTATTTCCTTTCCCTTTCTTGAATTTGGTCCAATATTTTGCATATTTTTTTTTCGTTTAAATTTCCGTAGGCTTCGTCATTGATCATCATAGCAGGAGCAACTCCGCAAATTCCAAGACAACTTGTTCCCTCTAATGTAAAAAGACCATCGTCAGTTGTCTCTCCAACCTTAATTCCTAATTTTGACTCTATCGCTTCAAAAATAGTTTGCGCGCCTAGAATATGGCATGGTGGACTCTCACAAACTCTGATTATATATTTACCGCGCGGAGTAAAACTAAACATAGTGTAGAAAGAAGCTGTTCCCTTAATTCCAGATACAGGGATGTCCATTTCTTTACTTAACTCATAGATAGCCTCTTTACAAATATAGTTATTCGGATTTTGATTTTGAACATCATGCAATATCTGCAACAAATTCTCTCTTTTATTTCCGTATTTTTTAACAATTTCTTTTGTTGTCATAGCCTCTCCTCTTCTTCCTTATACTCACAACGCAGACATCTCTCTGCTTCTTTACAAGAAGTCTTTTTGCTCCATGTTTTTTCAACTTCTGCAAAAGATTTCCTTTCTTCTAACGGAATTAAAATATTCTTCGCTCTCTTATGACTAACAGGTTCTTCTTCCGGATCAAAGTCAACTTTGATTGGATCCATAACGTTCCAAGGATATTCATTTCTGCCGCCTATTAAATATTTATCAATAGCCTTTGCTGCTCTCTGCGCTTCTCCAATTGCCTCTACTACAGTAGAAGGACCTGTCACTACATCACCACCGGCAAACATATCTTTCGTTAAATCTTTATCAAATAAAATCCCTAGAGATGGTTTCTGCCCGATAGCTAAAATTAATGAATCAATTTTCTTGGTAAAATAAGACGATTCTATCTCAACAGGTCTTCGTCTGCCTGATTTATCAAATTCGCTAAGTCTCATCTTTACAAATTCGACTTCCAGCTTATTATTAATTGACCTGACTGATTTAATGTTTTGAAGAAGCTGTATCTTTATCCCCTCGTTTTCCGCCTCCTTAATTTCCTCTATTTCAGCAGGCATTTCCTCTCTGGTTCTGCGGTATACAACTGTAACTTCTGCGCCAAGCCGTTTTGCTGTCCTCGCAGCATCAATTGCTGTATTTCCCCCGCCAATAACGACTACTTCCTTTCCTACCTTTGTTTTTTCTCCGTTATTTACCTTATACAGGAAATCCAATCCGGCCATAACTTTCTCATTATCTATTCCTTCAATGCGAGGCATAATAGACTCCCCTGCGCCAGCAGCAAGATAAAAAGCTTTAAAGCCTTGTTTTCTAAGTTTGTCTATACTGATATCCTTTCCGATATTTGTACCGGTTTTTATTTTTACGCCGTATTGACATAAAGCCTGAATTTCTTTCTCCACAATATTATTAGGAAGTCTATAAGAAGGAATAGCGTAAGTAAGCATTCCTCCTGCTTTGGCTTCAGATTCAAAAACAGTGACATCATATCCAAGCGTAGTTAAAAAATAGGCATTGGATAAACCTGACGGACCAGAACCGACTACAGCTACTTTTATTCCGTTGGATTTCTGCTTTTCAGGGAAACATTCCAGATATTCTTCTTCTGCGATAAAACGCTTTACAGAACGAATATTTACCGCTGAATCAATATCGTTCCTTCTGCATTTTGATTCACACTGGTGAGGACACACACGTCCGCAGACTGCGGGGAACGGATTAGTTTTTAAATGAACTTTTAAAGCTTGTTTTAAGTTGCCCTCCTTGGTATAGGCAAGATAGGCAGATACATTTACAGAAGCAGGACAAATATTAGAACATGGGGTATATACTAATTTTAAACATACTCCTGCGCGGCATTTTTTATCTTGAATATGCTCAATATATTCTTCTCTAAAATATTTCAAAGTAGATAAAATCGGATTAGGAGCGGTTTGACCTAAGCCGCAAAGAGCGGTCTGTTTTATCTGAAGTGATAATTCTTCAAGGATATCCAAATCATCCATTTCGCCTTTTCCTTCACAGATTCTGGTAAGAATGTCCAGCATAATTCGTGTTCCTTGACGGCATGGCGTGCATTTTCCGCAGGATTCTTCCTGAATAAATTCCATAAAATAGCGCGCCAGATCAACCATGCAGGTATCTTCATCCATTACAATCAATCCGCCCGAACCCATAATAGCGCCTAGTTCCTGTAATGATTCATAGTCAACAGGTACATTTAAGTGCTGGATTGGAATGCATCCTCCCGAAGGACCGCCAATCTGAACTGCTTTCAATTTTTTATTATTTGGAATACCTCCTCCGATATCATAGATAATTGTTCCCAGCGGCATTCCAATCGGTATCTCAATAAGACCTGTATTATTTATATCTCCTGCCAGAGCAAAAACCTTTGTTCCTCTGCTTTTTTCAGTTCCAACAGAAGCAAAATCATCAGCCCCCTGTAAAATTATATAAGGTATGTTGGCAAAGGTTTCTACATTGTTTAATACTGTTGGGCAGTCAAACAGACCCTTTTGAGCAGGAAAAGGAGGTTTTGGACGCGGTTCTCCTCTCATGCCTTCTATGGAACGCATAAGCGCAGTTTCCTCTCCGCATACAAAAGCGCCAGCACCCATCCTGATCTCTATATCAAAATTAAAACCTGTTCCAAGAATGTTTTTCCCGAGAAGCTCATTCTTCTTTGCCTGTTCAATGGCAAGCGACAACCTTTCCACTGCCAGTGGATATTCCGCGCGAACGTACACATATCCCTGATCCGCGCCAATAGCATAACCGCATATCATCATGGCTTCCATCACACTATGCGGATCTCCTTCCAGAATACTTCTGTCCATGAAAGCGCCGGGGTCGCCCTCATCAGCGTTGCATACCACATACTTCTGTTCTCCCGTGGATGCAGCAGTAAGCTCCCACTTTAAACCCGTTGGGAATCCTGCTCCTCCACGTCCTCTAAGACCCGATCTTTTGATTTCTTCAATCACTTTACGCGAAGTCATTTTCGTCAACGCTTTTCCAAGAGCCATATATCCGTCAGCAGCAATATATTCCTCAATATCAAGCGGATTGATAATCCCGCAATTCCTGAGAGCTATTTTTTTCTGAAGCTTGAAGAAATCAATATCATTAAACATTTCCACCATTTCTTCGGTCTTTGGCTTTTTGTAAAAAAGACGTTTAACCACTCTTCCTTTTAGCAAATGTTCACGGACAATTTCCTCCGCATCTTCAGGTTTGACATTCTGGTAAAATACTCCGTCAGGATAAACAATCATAATCGGACCTAACTCACAGGTTCCCATACACCCAGTAGTTATAACATCAACTTCATTTTGAATGCCCACTTCGTTTATTGCTTTCTCCATTGCTCCCT
>JAUWOV010000030.1 GCA_030611945.1 bacterium
CAGAGTACCACTTTACGTCCTTCCAGACTTTATCAGAGAGATTGCCGTCTATTACAGGAACTTCGGATATCCTCTGAATGGCAACCTCTTCAGGTGCGTCTACTCCTTTTTTGACAAGTGGAGCAGGCGGCGGTTTTTGAAAGTAGCGCGCTTCGACCTCTTCAGGACTTAAGGCATGGTTGTAAATCCCGACATCATCAATTGCGCCATTAAAATTTTCGCCAATCCGTAACGCAGTAGTTTTTATATTACCTGATAAGGAACCAGTCACGAGTTGTTTCACTCCATCAATATATAAAACGACTGTAGAACCATCGTAAGTACCGACAAAGTGATGCCATTCCCCGGCAGTCCACGTTTTTGAGTTAGACCCCGCATTTGCCTTCTCTCCAGTATCATTATAAACCCAGAAGAACATTTTACTTGTAAATTGTGAGAAATATATAAAATAAGAAGCTTTTTTGTTAACTAAACGCCAGTCAGTAGGATTTGAACCTTTGCTAATCGTTGTCTCAAGTTTAAACCACCCTTCTATACTGAATGATGACATACCATCCAAGCTCGGACTACCTAATATCTCAACATAATCATCACCATCAAGCGCTAAGGCTTTACCTACGTCTCCATATGCATTGGTTGTCCAGGTAGGGTTGCCCTTAAGTACGCCATGATTATTTCCTTTACTGTCTTTTGCATTTCCGTCAAACTTCCATTCACTTACCAGTTCTGTATGTCCTTGTGTGGAAATAAGACAAAACAGAAACAAGCCCAAACCAACACACATCATTTTCTTTAACATGTCTGTCTCCTTTTGTTATATTTTTGTTAAGTTCTCGTTTATAAATTTAACTTTACTGAAAACCATCCCCTTTCTCTTTATTTATTTATTTACTCCTGTATCCAACTCTCATCAATCCCGCACTCTCCAACTAATCTTGTCTTAGTGGCTCCCTCTACATGTCCATCGGCAAAAAGAACATTGGCTACTCCCGTATGCCTAAGGTGAATATATCCTCCTCCAAAACCCAGACTATGGAAAATTACGCTTTCTTGAAGAGTCAATGAAGCGTTAATCGTATCTGCAAGAAGGAGATAATTTGAAGGTGTAGATAATTTGTATAAGCGAAGATAACGACCTGAGCTGTCTCCTACTAAATGCCCACCAGCTTGAGAATAAGTCGTGTCCCATATTATACCATATATGAGGTATCTCGCTCCTCCCCAAGGCAATGAAGTATCATAAGTATTTGGAGGATAAGACGGGCATACGGCAACATCCGGATTAGTTATGTACCCATGAACTTTCCCAAGCCTATCTTCATAAAGAAGATTTATCCATCTATCCCAAGTAGCGCCACCAGTGGTACTCACTGGAATCCATCCATCATAATCATCAGCATACATCATAAAAGCCAAACCGCACTGTCTCAGATTGCTAACGCACTTTATCTGCCTTGCTTTCTCCCTTGCTTTAGATAATGCCGGCAGGAGCAGGGATGCAAGCATAGCAATGATTGCTATTACGACCAAAAGCTCGATGAGGGTAAATCCAGCACTTCCAAACATCTTTCTTATTCTAGTTAACATCTTTTTTCTCCTTTTTATTGGTTTCTGTTACTGATTACTGCTCACCCCCTCTCTATACATCAAATCCTAAATCCTAAATAAATTCAAAATTCTAAATACAAATGTTTTAAACATTATTTTGAGTTCTCAACTATTGATCCAAAAATTCTTGTAAGTTCTAAAGCTTCTTGGGCTAAATTTCTTTTTTCCTTAATTGCTTCATATACTGCTTTTCTGTTTTCTTGAGGTATGTTCACCTCATTAAAAAAACTCATTCCTAAGAAGCGCGGTTGTATTTTAGAGTATGCCTTACCCCATTCTATCATATTTTTTATATATTTTGGATCTTTTGGCGGGAGAGGATATCCGGACGGCGGGTTTCTTCTAATTGTAGTATGTAAATATATTTCTAACGGTTCTAGATATTCAATTACCCTTTCTATCTCATGTTGTTCTTTTTCTTTATATCTCCCCTCACAGTACGGCATAGCAAAGTCTAAACCAATATCTCTTAACGTCTCTATGCTATGTCCTCGATTGTGCTGATAGCCTTTAATGTTTCCATTCTCTGGACTAAATCCAGTAAACATACCAAATTTTATCTTTTTTTGAATTGACTTTGCAAGATTGATTAAATCTGAAACAGCCCATGCAATTCGTTTGTTTTGCCAGTCCAGTATTTCAGCTTCGGATATTTCTTTACCTGTATCGCAAAAGAATTTAGATTGGGTGCTTTGGCAGGAACATACTCCCCAATATGAAGGGTGTTCCAGTGCTATCCCATCAATTTTAGGATATCGCTGAAGCACATCTTCAACTTTATCTCTCATATATTGATGTGCTTGGTCATTATCACAACAGATATGGAAATATCTCATATCCTTACGTCCATTAGCATCATAGTTCTCAAAAATACCAGGATAACTCTGTTTTACCCCTTGCATTCCCATATATTTGATCTCAATATAAATTTCTATAGCTAATCCCTTTGCCTTTTCAACAATCTTTGAAAAAAATTCGGAAGACTCATGAGCATTAATCGCCTTTGTATCTATTAGACTTTCTAATTTAGAGTTTTTTACCGGCCAGTCAAGACCATGATTATAAAGATCACATGCTGAATCATGGGGATTTTCCATCATTACGAGAAGCCGCTGCATGTTATTTTTTTTCATCTCATCAAGCAGGCGGCTGAAATAATTGTATCCCAAGTTTCTATTCCCTGTCTCGTAAGTTAAACAGGTTGTCCAACCAAATATCATATTGATTTCTCCAAGCTTGTATGCACATTTTCAACATTCTTTGCCTTTTTCGCATCTTCAGCAACATCTTTCAGTCCTGGATTGCGGTCAAATACCCAACCCGCAGGTGAAATGATCCACAAAGCCTGCAATGGAATATCATAAGGATTTTTTATTGAATGGTAAACGCCCGGTTTAAAGAACACGGCTTCATACGGAACAATTTTGATTTCCCTGTGATCATCATCGGCGATCACAATTCCTCGCCCTGACAAACAATAAAATATTTCTTCCTGGTCATCATGTACATGCCCTGGTTCGCAACTCCCGTGCGGTTCTACAACCACCATACCGAACGTCAGGTGTTTTGAGCCGCAGGTCGTAGGATCAACAAGCTTAAAATTTACCCGCTGAGAAAGCGGAATAACTTCACAATCATAAGCGCTTACTTTTATAGCTTTTGGTTTGATACAAGACATTGCCTATCTCCCTTTATTTTTTATATTATTCATAATTGCACCCACAGGAGCCCCTAATAACCAGTGATGGCTTCAAAACTATTTGTTGAGGTTCTCTTCTTTTTCCCAATAATTTATCTATTAATATTTCTGTAGATATCTTTCCTATTTCATAAGCAGGTTGACATATAGTCGTTAACGGCACCTCCATAAAAGAAGCTAACTCAATATCATCATAACCCACTAAGCCGATATCCTTGCCTATTTCAATGTCTTTTTTCTTCAATGACTTAAAAACCCCAGCAGCTATTAAATCACAAAAAGAGAAAACTGCCTGAGGTTTGTTACAGTTTGACAATAGCTTCCCAATAGCTTTTTCACCGCCTTCTATTGTCGGTTCAGTTTCAACTACAAGGTTTTCATCAAATGATAAATTAAATTTCTTCAATGCTTTTTTATACCCTTCTAACCTTTCAAAAGAACTTGAAATATTAAAATAAGATGATATATATGCTATTTTCTTATATCCATGCTCTAGAAGATGAGATGTTGCTAGATATCCACCTAATATATTATCATTAATTACATAATCTGTATTTTTATCTTCAAAATGTCTATTCATTAAAACAAGTGGAATTCCTGCTTTTTCAAGTTTTAATATATTTTTTTTATCAGATGTTTGAGTTGGGGTAGAGAGTACTCCGTCCACCCATTTTTCTTGGCATAAATCAATACACTTTGTCTCTTTTTGGTAATTTTTATATGTGTTCATTAAAATAATACTATATCCATTATTGTCCGCAACTTTTTCTACCGCCTCCGTTAATTTCGCATAAAAAGGATTGCTGTTTTCAGGAATCAATAGAGCTATAACTTTAGTTTTTTTAGTTTTGAGCGCGCGCGCAATAGTACTTGGTTGATAATTGTGTTTTTTAATAATTTTTAATACACGTTCTTTCGTTTCTTTTTTAATTCCATATTCATTATTTAGCGCCCTAGTAACCGTCCTCTTAGAAACACTTACTGCTTCCGCTATCTGATTGATATTCATAATTTACCTATAACCACCAAACCAATTCGCTACCGATAGCAATATCATAATATATAATTTTTTTCTTGTCAAATCATTTGGCAACCACGTTGGAAATGGTAAGATACATCCTTACCCCCTAGGTAAAAGATACAAGGGACCCCATCCCGAAAGCTTTCGGGATGGGGTCAGGAAAATATTAATAGTATCTTTGGAAATATTTAAGGAGATAAAGAAAGAAGCATCATGTTTCAAACGATTGTTTGCCGGACTGATTCCACGAAAGCGAAAACCAAGAAAAAAACAGATAGATGAGGAAATTCTCGCTATCCAAACTTTGGCCAAAGGACAATCGTCTCGTCCAGAGGACGATTGTCCTTTGGATAACTCTGGACAAAATGAAACTGCATATTACGAGCAATACGCGCCGGTTACTGTTTGGCCTGCGCGGGATAGTCTCTCCCAGAAATGGCGAAGGGTTAAAGAATGGCTGTAAACCCAGTGCCAGAGCGTACAATACTAGTCCTGGTGTTGTGCGTAAGTGGATAACACGCCTTTATGAAGAGGGTTATAGCAGTTTAGCAGACCGTTCAAGAAGAAGAGGATAAGATACGGACTGCCTTCAAAGATTGGCCTGGAAGCCAGAAAAATATAACCCCTTACATAATTAAAAAAATGTAGTGCCCATGAAAAATGGAGACCCCTCCTTCCGAGCGTGGTTTTAATTTTCATATGCGGAAGTCGGGAAGGTTATTCAGACTGTAAACCTTCTTCATCATACACCGATTATTTTCCGAACCATCATTGATAATGTTTTGAACATAACTTATTGTATTCTAAATAGTTCTGAGACTTTATATTTCCGAACCTTTTCCTATGATTCGAAAATAGTATACACCAACTCTTTTTGTGTGGCTGTAGCTGCGCCTGTTTTCATAACAACAATACTGCCGGCATAGTTTGCCAGTCTTGCAGCCTCAATTGCGCTTGCTCCTGTTGAAAGAGCCAGAGTTACTACAGCAGAAACCGTATCCCCTGCACCGGTAACATCAACCACGTCCGTGCCTCCGTGTATTGGTATAAATGTGCTTTTATTATGTTCGTCTAATACCATCATACCTTTACTACCGCGCGTTATGATTGCATTCTCGCATTCTGTTTCAGACTTAAGTCTCTCAGCTATGCTGCACAGAGATTTTTCTCCATTAATACTGCAGTGAAAAACATCTTCAACTTCTGTCTCATTCGGTGTTACTGCTGTTGCATATTTATAGTTGAGTAATCCATACCTGGAATCAACAACAAGAACAAGTTTCTTTTCTCTTACATACTTAGATATCGCAGAATACACTGCTTTTGAGACAGTCTTGTATCCGTAATCCGAAATAAGCACAGCGTCCATAGTATCCAGCACTTCATCAAGATAAGTAAGCATTTTTGTTTCGCTAATTGAACTTATGCGAAAATTCTTTTCTTTATCTATTCGTATAACCTGCTGCTTCGCTGTATGATAACTACCTGCCATAATCCGTGTCTTTGTAATTGTAGAACAGTCCTTATCAATAATAATGCCATCTGTGTCCACTCCCATTTTCCCGAGAAAGGAAATAACCTCTTCTCCGGCATTATCATTCCCTATCACACCAACGGGATATACTTTTGCGCCTAACGCTTTTAGGTTTGATATTGCGTTTGCTGCTCCTCCTACCTTGAACATGTTTGAATCAAATTTTAAAATCAACACCGGCGCTTCCCTTGATATGCGTGAAACTTCTCCATATACATACTCATCACATATCATATCCCCAATGCTAAGTACTTTTTTACCGCTTAACTTTTTAATAATATCTGCTAAATCAGTCATTTTCCCCTCTGTTTATATTCTTTATTATCCATTTTACCGCTTCATATAAGTTCTCTGCAATATGTTCCGGCGCAATATCAGCATCCCTTAGCTTATCTTGCTCTAGTTTTCCATAACCTGTTCTAACCAGTATTCCCCTTGCAGATATGTTATGGGCAGACTTAATATCTGTTAATTTATCTCCTATAACATAACATTTATTGAGTTTTAAATCAAAATCCTTTGCAGCTTTCTCAAACATTCCTTTTCCCGGTTTTCTACAGAGACATCCATCGTCAGGATGATGCGGGCAGTAGTATATTACGTCTATATGAGCGCCCTTCCCACGCAATCTTCTCCTTAATTCATCATGCACATTCTCTAAATCGTCTATGGAGAATAGACCTCGGCTAATGCCTGACTGATTGGTAACAATAATAACTTTAATCTTATTCTGATTCAAAATCCGGATAGCTTTTGCAGCATTTTTGGTGAGTCTTAAATCTTTTACGCTGCTCAGATAATCAACCTCTGTATTAACTGTTCCATCTCTATCTAAAAAAACCGCTCTATGTGAATATATATTGTCAGTCACCTAAATCCTCCCTAAAATTCAATTTTAAATTCTTTATATTCTCCTGTAGCAGGCTGCCATTCCTTTTCCATATTTCTTATGTAATCACAAAGAGTGCTATTACATATAGCATCTATAAAACTTTTAACGACTTCTCTGTCGCCTTCTGCCACCACCTCTACGCATCTGTCAGGAAGATTTCTGACAAAACCTGTAACTTCATACCCGTTTGCAATTCTTTTTACAGTAAATCTAAATCCTACTCCTTGAACTGTCCCTGAAAAATTCGTATGCAAGCGTATCACCCCTTTATTACTCCCAATGGTCTGAGCTTAATAATAACCTCAACCAAATCACTTTGACTTTCTGCGTTTATGAGTGGAGCAGAAGGGATTTGAACCCATGACCCCCACGTTGCGAACGTGATGCTCTCCCAAATGAGCTACTTCCCCGATTTAATAACGTTATGATTTCTGGAACACAATTTTACCTCCCACAACTGTTGCCCAAACAGAATAATCATGATCTAGTATAACCAGATCAGCATCCTTGCCAACAGCAATACTTCCTTTCCTGTTTTCAATACCAAGAAGTTTTGCCGGGTTTTCAGTCACTGTCTTTATTGCAACATCAAGAGAAGTATTGGTAAACTCCTTGAGCTTCAGTACCAATTGAGATAAACCTAGAGAAGCACCCATTAATGTGCCATCATGACATCTTGTTGTTCCATCCTTTGATTCATATTCAAGTCCGTCATAAAAATAGATTCCGTCCGGAAGACCTGTCGACTGCATCCCGTCTGTAATGGCTATACAGCGATCTCCGCCTATAATTTTAAACAGAAATTTCAACACACCGGGATGAAGATGAACACCATCCGGAATAATTTGAACGCTGATTTTTTCTGTTTCAAAAATGGCCAAAAGCGGTCCTGGAGTACGATGATGGAAAGAGCGCATTGCATTAAATAAGTGAGTAACATGTGAAATACCAGCATCAATTCCTTTGAGTGTCTCATTATATGAAGCATTAGAATGACCAAACGAGGCAATTATTCCAGAATCAACAAGATCACGAATAATGTCTAAGCTTCCGTTAAATTCCGGTGCGATTGTCATCATTTTAAGATTAGTTCCTGCAATACTCTGTATTTTATTAAAAACACGCAAAGACGGCGCACATATACACTCAGGTAAAATCATGCCTTTTTTCTCCAGAGAGATAAAAGGTCCCTCAAGATGCACTCCGAGTAAATGAGCGCCTCCAATATCAGTGCCTACAGCTTCTGCAGCAACTGCCAGCCATCTATTGCGCATATTAGGTTTAAATACAGTGGTCGCAAGAAAACTTGTAGTTCCAAAACGCGCACAAGTCTGTGATATGGTTTGCAGCGATTCTATTGTCCCATCCAGTACAGAAGCGCCGCCTGCGCCCTGAATATGCACATCAATAAAACCGGGAGCTATTACCCTGTTCTGAGCATCAAGAATATTCTCATAAGCAGAATTTTTCTTAATTTTACCAATCTGCGTAATTGTACCGCCTTTGACAAGAATTTCTACAGACTTTCCGTTTTGCAGTGAGTTAAAAAGTCTGCAATTTGTTATTAACAAGTTTTTTGTCATATTAATCCAGCCTTCTTTCTCAATATTTTTTACTTTTCTACCACAACATAAGAAAAATTGGCAAGCTGTGAAAACATGTTTTCTATTTCCTGCAGGAATGCAAGGCGGTTGTTCCTCAAGGCATGATTTTCATCCATTACCATAACCTTATCAAAAAAAGCATCTAAAGGTTTTCTCAGACTTATGATCTGACTAAATGCCTTCCTATACTCTTTTTTCTTTATTAATTTGTTTACGCTTTTACTGATATCCAAAAAAACTTTAGCAAGTTCTTTTTCTTCAGGTTCAACAAGTTTTCGCTTGTTGAAATAGATAAAATCTATTCCCCTTTCTCTTGCCTGTTTCAGAATATTGGAAATGCGCTTGAAAGAGGTTGTTATTGATTCAAAATTATCACTCTTACTTACCTCAAAAAGCGCCTCTAAAATCTTGTATTTTTTTGTAGGTTCAAAAGAAGAAGTATTAATTGCCGCATCAACAAAATCGTATCTATAATGTCCTGCGCTTAAAAGATAATTTTTTAGTCTTTGTTTGAAAAAATCAATAACAAGACGAAAAACCTTCTCCTGCTCATCTTCGTCAATCTTATAAAGTTTTATGCACTCGCTAATTATATTTTCCAGATTAATGTCGTATTCGCTTTCAATGATTATTCTGAGAATCCCTATTGCCTGTCTTCTTAATGCGAATTTATCGCCTGAGCCGGTTATTGCGTTCTCATTTTCAATAACATGAGACACAATCGCATTTATCTTATCTGATATAGAAACAACGCTTCCCGTCTTTGTGTTCGGAAGTTTATCCTCTGAAAACCTTGGATAATAATGGCAGGCTATGCCATTACTAACTTCTTTAGGAATACTGCACTCACTTGCATATTCTCCGCCGATTTCCCCTTGAAGTTCAGGAAATTCCTCAACCATATGAGTTCCCAGATCAGCTTTGCATAATCTGCATATTCTCTTAAGTATTTTTGGGTCTGTGCCTACATTCTTATTTACCACTTTTGCCAATCGCTCTATTGCTCTGATCCTTTTTGGCAAAGTTCCAAACTGATGAGCATTTTTTGCCTCCATTATCTGTTTTGCCCGTTCTTTTAAACTTGTTTTCCTGTCCTCATCCCAGAAGAATTTAGCATCAGCGAGTCTTGCATTCAGAACGCGCTCGTTGCCTCTTATAATACTACTTTCACTTCCTTTTATATTGGATACAAAAACAAATTTATTAGTAAGCAAACCTTGTTCATCTTTTACGGGAAAATATTTCTGATGCGACTTCATTGCCGCCTCAAGCGCAATATCAGGAACATCCAAGAACTCTTCAGGGAATGTTCCTTCCAGAACATTTGGATATTCAACCAGATCAGTTACTGTGTCCAAAAGCATTCTATCAAAATCAGGATCAGAGCTTCCATTATATTTATTCAGAATAAAAACTAATTTCCGTTTTATTTCTTTTTTTCTTTCATTCTGCTCAACAATAACAAAAGCATTGCTAAGACTTTTTTTATATTCATCAATATCCGCTCTCTTGAACTTTATTGCTTCAGGCGCAAGAAAACGATGTCCGTAAGTTATATTACCTGCTTTAATATTTCCGAATTTAACAGGAATCACTTCATCCCCATATAGGCACATCAGCCATCTTATCGGGCGCGCAAACCTGACATTTGAATCATCCCATCTCATAATCTTCGGAAAAGATATTGACTTTATTAGCTGCGGTATCAAATCTTTGAGAAGTTCTGCAGTTTGTCTTCCCTTTTCAATCTTCTCTGCAAAAACATATTTTCCTGATTTCGTCTCTTCCACTTTTAAGGCATTGACACTCAGCCCAAATTTCTTGGCAAAACCAATTGCGGCCGGCATTGGTTTATTATCCTTATCAAACGCTTTATCATGAGGCGGTCCCTGAACTTTCAGCTTCTTATCATCCTGCTTTTCGCTTATATCTTTAATAAAAAGAACAAGTCTTCTTGGAGTGCCTAAGCAGTGTGGTTCTAAAGATTTTAGTCCCACCTCCTTCAATTTCTCAGAGGCAATTTCAGTAATATCATCTCTCGCTGAACTAACATATGAAGCAGGTAATTCCTCTACCCCTATCTCAAGCAATAAATTCTTCATTCTTTCCCCAAATAAGTCTTTGCGCACATACAAGCCAGCTTTCTCACCCTCTGTATAAATTGGGCTCTTTCTGCTACGCCTATAACTCCTCTGGCATCCAGAATATTAAAGGTGTGAGAGCATTTCAGTGTATAATCGTATGCTGGAAGAACTAGTTCTCCTTCTATTAACTTTTTGGCTTCTTTTTCATACATATTGAAGAGTTTAAACTGCATCTTTGTATCAGCTTTCTCAAAATTATATATAGAAAACTCTCTTTCGTTATTCTTGTAGACATCTCCATATTTAAACTCACTTGTCCACTGGATATCAAAGACATTGTTTTTCCCCTGAAGATACATTGCAATACGCTCCAGACCATAAGTCAGCTCAACTGATATAGGATTGAGCTCAATTCCTCCAGCCTGTTGAAAATATGTAAACTGTGTTATTTCCATACCATCAAGCCAAACCTCCCAGCCAAGTCCTGTTGCGCCAAGTGTGGGAGATTCCCAGTCATCTTCAACAAACCTTATATCGTGTTTGGAGAGATCTATCCCAAGCTCTTTAAGGCTGTCCAGATATATGTCCTGCACATTATCAGGAGACGGTTTCAGGATTACCTGATATTGATAATAGCGGCCAAGCCTATTCGGATTTTCGCCATATCTTCCGTCTGTCGGTCTTCTGGACGGCTGAACATAGGCAGTCTTCCAAGGTTTTCCATCAAGCACTCTCAAAAAGGTATAAGGACTGAATGTCCCTGCTCCAACTTCAAGATCATAAGGCTGCAGAATTACACAACCCTGTTTTGCCCAATACTTACTAAGAGCTGATATTATTTCTTGAAAAAGATTTGACCCCATTCTCAACATCCCCCTGAATCCCCCTTCAAAGGGGGACTTTCATCTGCGTTATCTTTTCTAAAAATTCTAGTGACTTAAGATTCTTAACCAATGTATATTTTATATAGGATTCTAACACTAGTTTAAGCTCTTTGCTAGATAATTTATTGAGCTTTAAACGGGAAAGATTTGAAAAATCCGATGTCTGTAAATGCTGTATAGTCAGTATAGTGCCTAGAGATACCTGAAAAGCGCTTTCATCTGCTCCCCAGCATTCATTGTTAAGGATACCTCCAAGTCTGCAGCTAAATTTTCCCTCAGTTATCTTTGCTCCGCAGTTCACACATCTATCAAAAACAGGTATGCATCCGAGTATTTTTAAAAGTCTGACCTCAAAAAAATGCGCAAGAACTTCCGACTCTACATTAGCGGTTTCCAATGCAGTTAAAGCATTAAGAATTAAGCTGAAAATCTGCTCGCTATCCTGAGCCCCACCCTCAGTGGTTTTATTAATAAGTTCTATAAAATATGAAGCATAAGCTGTTCTTATCAAGTCATTACGTATATTTAAAAACGGATTTTTTAGATCGCATTGGCTAATAAGCTGAATATCCGTTTTCTTCTGATAAAATACCAGAATAACATGGCTGAATATCTCCAGACTGCTGCCAAATTTGTTTTTTGCGCTTCTGGCACCCTTTGCAATGCCCTTTATCTTGCCGAATTGAGGTGAATAGAATGTAACAATTTTGCTGGATTCTGCGAAATTTGTACTTCTAAGAACAATTGCTTCTGTTGTTTGGACACTCACTTACTATACCAATTATCAGACCCTCTCACGCCAGCAATTTAAGAGGTCGTTCGTGGCCTTTTCAAAAGGAATCTTCATATTCTACGCTCCGTATTTCGTTAATCTTAATGAATTAGCCATCATTAAAGACATTATGTCAAGAGCTGGAAATCTGCCTAAAGCTCCTTTCAAACAACTTGTTTCTCCAAAATGTTTCACGTCATCAAGTCTGCAGTATTTTGAATGCAGCAAAAAAGGAACCGGATGCCAGCTGTGTGATTTTAAGAAAGCTGGTGTAGAATGATCGCCTGCTATAACTAAGACATCTGGTTTAAGATCCGTAATAAGCGCTAAATTTTTGTCAACCTCTTCAATAACCTTCACCTTCTTAGCAAAACTACCATCCTCTCCGAAACTATCAGTTGCCTTTATATGGATAAAGAAGAAATTAAATTTATCAAAATTAGTTTTTAATGTTTCAAATTCCTCTCTAATGGTCTGCCCTGTCTGAAGTATCTCCATACCAACAAACTGGGCAAGTCCTTTATACATAGGATAACCTGCAATAGCGGCAGCATTCAGCTTATATACATCCTTCATCTGCGGCAATCCGGGTTTTCTTGCAAAACCTCTTAATAATATTGTGTTTGCAGGATGTTTATCCGCCAATACACTTTGAGCTTTATGAATAAACTCGTTTACCAAAACAGCTGTAGTCTTAGCACACTCATCTAAAGCAACTACCTCTTTAGCCTGCGCGCCTGTTCTCTGTGGATCAGAATCTGAAAGCTTATCTGATAAACCAGATCCTCTGAATATTACTACTGCGCGATGCTCTTTTACTGGTTTTACAAATATCTTAACATTACTGACTTTTACAACAGATAAAAGCTCGCATAATTGAGAGCTTTTATCTGTTGTAATACGGCCAGCCCTGCGATCTGTTATCAATCCATTATCATCATATGTAGCAAAGTTAATTCTAGCTGCCAGGTCATTTTCCTGCATATTAAATCCTATCCCTGCAGCTCCAAGAGCTCCTCTGCCTATTGCATATTTGATCGGGTCATATCCAAAAAGCGCCAGATGAGCAGGTCCGCTTCCAGGGGTTATCCCAGCCATTATAGGATCGGTCATTCCCAAAACAGATGATTCTGCAAGCAGATCAAGATTAGGAGTATTCGCTGTTTCCAGCTCTGTCTTTCCTCCCGCTTCCAAACTCAGCCCTCCAAGCCCGTCAAGAACCAGCATAACCATTTTTGTATTATTAGTAATTGACAAATCTTTTATCAAATCCAGCTTATCCAACTTTTGTCCCCCTTTTTGACTTTTGCTCGCTTATTAGTTCTTTCATACCAGCCAATTTACCATAACAAAACAATGTATCTCCTACCTGCATTTTTCTCTGACCTTTTGGCGCAGGAATAGTTGTTCCGTCCCTATTTATTGCTAATACTAATATGTCCTTTTCCCTTAAAGGTGACTCCGCAAGCGTATGTCCGATATAGGGAAAATTTTCTTTCAGATTTAGTTCCACAACGCCATATCCTTGGGCTAGATTAAGGATTTCTTCTATTGCTCTTTTCTCAAACACAGAACTCTTAAGTAATCTCTCTTCTATCTTTCCCTTTAACTTCCGCATTAATCCCTTATGAGAAGCAATCTTATATAAGAGGAACAGCAATGCAGAAAGAATACCCAGTTTTAAAAATAAATACACTGTAGTCTTGGAAGCAATAATATTTAAAAGAATCAGTATACTACCAACATTCCCAAGAATCATTAAGCCCATTACAATCGCCCGCCTCTGACGATGACTAACTATAAGCTCTGAATCTCTTGTTGTAAAACCTGTTCCTGTTAAAGCAGAAAGAGCCTGAAAACGAGCTTTGTCATGCGCCAGCCCTGTGATTGAAAGAGCAACTGACGCAATCTCCCAAATCAGGAAGATTAAGGCTATGGTAATAACAAGAAAAAACAGTCCCATTACAGATCCTTCTTTCTATTTTTATTGTAAGCGTCTTTCTTGGCCTTGAGCATTTTTCTTCGCTTCTTTTGAGACGGTTTTTCAAAATGTTCAAGCTGTCTTACCTGTTTTATTATACCCTCCTTGTCCATCTTCCTTTTTAACCGCCTCAGCGCTTTATCAATTGGTTCATCTTTTCGTACCCTGACTTTTGGCACTTTACTCCTCCCCTCCTTTCAATACAAAAATCACCCCATGCGCCCAGAGTGTTATTTTTTATGATAATTACTCCGTTAAGATTGTGAATTTTTTTTGAAAAATTTAGGATGCTTTCCACGTCTTCTTCGGTTTCTACCATATTTGCTATAGCTGTAGCCGCCGCATCCGCAAAGACAGCTGACTTAGATAAAACAGCAACTGCGTCTGCAGATCCAAAACTCATAGAATGTCCTACTGTGCCGCTTGATGTGCAGACACCTATTGGCATGTATTGAGATTTTATTTTAATTTTTATATCTTTACTAAAAATGGATTCTCCGGCAAATATGCAAACATCTCTCGTTCTCTTACTATTCATATACACATCGCCGCCATTCTCTATGATAAGCTCCCCGCTAAATTCCGCAAGATCCTTTCCAACATATTCCGCAATTGCGCCGGCAACTGACGCCATAGGCCCAACATTAACCCTGCTTGCCTGCTCAGCCATTTCTTTTACTATCACAGGAGCGTCATCATTCGGAAAATATGAGGATAATGTTGTCTCAAATAAGGGATACTGATTTATATAATCCTCTATATACCTACGATATTTTAACAGAGAATCCAAAGCTTCTTCTTCCAAATCCACACACGCTTTAATAAAGAGTTCCGTTTCCTTAGCAGCTACCCTGGTTATCACCAAGTCATCCTCTCTTACTAATTGCTGATATGTTCTTGCTTCATACATGTATGTTTTTCCTTATAGAAACATTGACTTTTTAGCAGATTTACACGCCAGTGTCAACAGGATATGAACCTAAGACTTTCAAAGAAATACACTTTTTTTCTAATTCTTTTAGCGCAAGTTTTATCTCTTTATCCTTCCTGTCCCCTTCACAGTCAATAAAGAAGATATATTCCCATGCTTTTTGTTTAGACGGCCGTGATTCAATCTTTGTTAAATTAATATTACGTCTTTTAAAAATTCCGAGTATATTATAAAGCGATCCGGGTTCATCCTTTACAAAGAACATGATAGAGGTCTTCATATGCTCGCATTTTTCACTAATATCCTTGCTAATTACCAGAAAACGCGTCAGATTAGTTTCTGAATCTTCAATATGCTGTTCTAATATGTTTAAACTGTATATTTCAGCAGCAAGTTCATTGGCTATTGCTCCGTTCTGTTTTGACTGAGATGCCAGTTTTGCCGCCTCCGCAGTACTGGATGTTTCTATGAATTGGACAGAGGCCAGATTATTACTTATCCATGTTCTACACTGCGCCAAAGCCTGAGGATGAGAATACACACGTTTAATTTCCTTTTTAGAACCTTTTGCTAATAAGTTATGAGTAATAGGCAAACTCACTTCTCCTGATATCTTAAGATCAGAGTTGAAAAACATGTCTAATGTATATGAGACCATACCCTCTGTAGAGTTTTCAACAGGAACAAGACCAAAATGAACTTTGTCCTTTTCGACTTCTCTGAAAACATCTAAAATAGTACTAACAGGAACAAAATCAACAAAGGACCCAAATCTCTTCCTTGCAGCAAGATAGGTATTAGAAGCCTCCGGTCCCAAATATGCTACTTTAATAGATGACTGCAAACTGCGGCATACAGATAGTATTTCACGATATATGGTAACAATCATTTGTTTTGATAAATGTCCTTTATTTCTCAAAACAAGTTTTTTGAGAATATTCTCTTCGCGAGTCTTATCGTGTGTTTTTAATCGCTTTTTTTGCTTTTCTTTACCAATAGCTACTGCTGTTTTTGCTCTTTGATTTAACAGGTCTAAAATCTTTTCATCCAAAGAATCTATTGTTTTTCTTAATTTATCAATATTCATCTCACCCCTCATCTAAAATAATGTCAAATGCCAAAGGTTTCAATGTGAAAATGAATCGCTGACTTTATATCAGAAAGCGCCTCTTCATAAGTATCCCCTTGCCCAACCACAACCCCTTTGAACCCCAATGGATATGACACATAACCATCAGGATGTTTCTCTACAACGATTTTAAACTGTCTCATAACAAATCACCCCCGTTTTCTATACTGCTACATATTCAGCAAAAGAGGTCTGTTTGGGAATAGGTAAACTATCTTCCCTTAATCCATCCAAATGAAATTGTATTGCTTCGTGCATATTTTTTTCTGTTTCTTCCCTTGTCTTCCCAGTAGCGATACATCCTAGCAAGTCAGGTGAATATGCAGAGTAATTATTTTCGCATTTTTCAATAACGATTAGAAACCTTCTCATCTTCTCACTCCTTTAATTTGTGCTTGTTTCCATATACTATTTAATGTCCCCAGAGCAAGATCATCGTTTGGATGACCAGCTATAGTAACTCTACCATGTTTGGTTGGATGTTTAAATTGTTTATGGTCTCCTTTAGTGCCAACGATAAACCATCCATCTTTTCTTATAATCTTAACAATATCCCTTATTTTCATATTTATTTTACCACACTAAATTTTAGATTCAAATTTCCCATGCTTCGTGCTTCGCATTTAAATCTCTTTGTCATTTGAACTTTATTATTTAGCATTTATATTGTACAATTTCATTGCTTCTCTAACTTTTGACATGGTAGCCTGCGCAACCTGCCTCGCTTTTTTAGTTCCCTCATGTAGAATCTCTTCAACCAGTTTTCTTCTTTCTTGATAATATAACCTTTTTTCACGAATGGGAGATAATTTCTCAATTATATTTTGAGCTAATTGTTTTTTGCATTGAACACAACCTCTATCTCCCCTTTTACATTCTTTTCTAATTATCTCTAATTCCTCAACACTAAACATTTCATGATAATGATATATTGTGCAAATATTAGGATGACCTTTGTCATTAAGACGAATTTTCTGTGTATCAGTTATTGCTGAGAGAACTTTCTTTTCAATTATTTCCGGAGAATCAGCCAGATATATAGCATTATTCAGGCTCTTGCTCATTTTATTTCCATCCAGTCCTTTAACCCTTGGAAATCGGCCTATTTTAGGTTCCGGTTCCTTCAGTGTTTGCCCGTAAATCTGGTTAAATTTTCTAACAATTTCTCTCGCTAACTCAATTTGAGGCAATTGATCATCACCTACCGGCACCAAATCAGCCTGAAACGCAGTAATGTCTGCTGCCTGACTAACCGGATATCCTAAGAACCCAAAGGTTACACTGTTACCAAACAAATCCTTTTTTTGTTTAATCTCCTCTTTAACTGTCGGATTTCTCTCTAATCTGGCAATTGTAACCAGATTAGAATAGAAAACAGTCAGTTCTGCTATTTCAGGAATTAAAGATTGAATAAAAATTGTTGACTTATCCGGGTCAATACCAACAGCAAGATTATCAACTGCAACCTCAAAAACGTTGCTTCGCACTTTTTGTGGGTCTTTAAAATTGTCGGTTAACGCCTGTACATCAGCAATTATTACAAATGTATCATATTCATCCTGAAGCGCTACACGATCTTGCAGGGCGCCCAGAAGATGTCCAATGTGCAGCTGCCCTGTCGGTCTATCACCTGTTAAAATTCTTTTTTTTGTATTCATAATTTCATACCAGTCATTAAAGAGGCTAAAGGCATAATAACATAATTAAAAATCAGCCTAAAAAATCCGGAGGACACAAATAGGATTATCAAAATAAATCCAAACCGCTCAAATCTCAAGTAAGTCATCATTTGCCTATACGGCAGTACTGACATTAATATCTTTGAACCGTCCAGCGGAGGTATTGGAATAAGATTAAATACCCCTAAAAGAATATTTATCAGCACACCATATATACACAGCATGGTGAAAGCAGGTACTATTTTTGCAATTCCTAATTGTATAAGAATCGCAAAAAAAATCGCTGCCGCAAAATTCGCCGCGCATCCGGCAAGAGAAACGAGAATCATATCTCTTTTAGAATTCCTGAAATTATTAGGATTAATTGGAACTGGTTTTGCGCCTCCAATCACAAATCCGATTGTCAGGTATGCTAAAATAGGCATTATTATAGTCATGAACAGATCAACATGTGGAAGAGGATTAAGCGTAAGTCTTCCCATATCCCGGGCAGTAGGGTCTCCACACTTATAAGCCACCCAGCCATGGGCAACCTCGTGTATTACTACTGCAAAAAGCAGAACAAAAATTTGCAATAAAATTGCAGGATTCATATATTTAAAATGCAACCATGCAGATTCCTGCGCGGTTTGCTATATTTACAGATTCTTCTATATCCAGAACGATGGTTTTCTGCGCTTCTATAGCTATCGCAGACGCATTGGCTTCTTTTAAAAGCCTGATTGTATCAGGACCAATTGTGGGAACATCAAGACTCATATCCTGATCAGACCAGCTGACCTTAACCATAACTATACCATTTTTACAATACATGCCGGCTCGTTTAATTGTCTGGTCCGTACCTTCTATTGACTCCACTGCCAGGACAGCCTTATCCTTTACAATAACTGTTTGTCCTATATCAAGAGCTGCGATTGATATGGCTATTCTCTGCCCGAAACTAATATCTTCCATTTCTTTTTGTGTGGGCTTTCTTTCTGTAAGGACGCCTCTTTGAGGGACAAGAGGCCTGATAAGTATAGTAGAATCCAATAATTTTATATCCAATTCAGCAAGCTTATTTGCTACTGCCTTTAGCAGTGTATTATCTAATTTATCAGCTGCAAATTTAATAAGATTAGATATCATCCCGTCTCTTGGAATATTTTTAAACAGCAGGCTCTTCTCTATTTTTCCTACCATAAAAACTTCCTTTAACTCTTCTTTGACTAAAATATCTAAACCTTTTTCCATCTCTCCAATACTGATCCAATATATTTTATCTACATAGTTTTCCAAATCAGTATTTGTTTCCTCTTTTAATGCAATAGCAACTACCTTCATGCCCCTTCTCTTAGCTTCCTGCGCTAGAATAATGGGAAACTTTCCTTTTCCGGAGATCAAGCCAATCCTAGAACTGGTTATTACATCCTTCATTTACATATACCCCTATCAGATGTTTTAATAAAATTCAGAAGATATTGCACCTCATCTATTAAGGGAATCTCTTCCTCAATTTTTTTTATGGCCTGAGTAGTATTCATGCCGGATCTAAATAAAATTTTATAAGCTTTTTTAAGCTTTTCTATAACAGGAGCAGGGATATTGTTTCTGGTTAGTCCTATAGTATTCAATCCGTATATCCTTGTAGGATGACCATCTGCCCTTGCAAATGGAGGAATGTCCTTAACCACTTTAGACAGTCCTCCTACCATAGCAAGCCTGCCAACTCT
>JAUWOV010000011.1 GCA_030611945.1 bacterium
TTGAATATATAATGCCATAAATGAAGGACAAAACAACACGATATGGATCGAATTTAAATTACCAATAGTGCGTTAAATGAATTTCTTGAATTATGGGACTTTTATTGCCTCTTGGCGTTTGGTTATGACACAGTCTCTTGATCGGGGAATCCAGTGTTTTTCTGGATATTCCTGTCAAGCAGGAAGATGACTACATATGTGGTGATTTTTAAACGAAAAAAGAAAAATGGAAACAAAGAAGACAAATAATGTTTTTTGGTTAATTTTGTTTGGAATTTTAGTAGTTGGATTTACAGGACATTGTTTTGCCGCCGAAAAAAATCTCTCCCCAGAAGAAATCTTTAAGCAGGCTGAACTCAAACGGTCTCAGATTAAAAAATTAGGGAAGAAAGAGGCTAATGGGCAAAGTAAAATCTTCCTAAGTTTTGGAGGATACTGGCTACACAAAGTAAACGCAGGGTTCACAGGAGAAAATATAAGCCTTCGTGTTTTTATTTTTGAGGATGGTAAATTGATGAAGTCTGAGGCGAAAAATGTTAAAGAGATTGAAGTTAGAAACACTGTTGGAGAAAAAATTGAAGGAGTGAAGTTCGCTATTAAAGGCATTGCTTCGGAACAGGTGTGGCTGATTGCGATAAGTATGAAGGCAGATAATTTAGGCCCTGGAGTTTATAGGATTAGGGCTATTTTTAAGGACGGGCAAGAATCGGAAGTGAGTGAAATAAAATTGGTAGATAGGAAAATTGCCGAGAGACTGAAAAAAATTAATAAACGGTTAAGGAAGAAAACGGATAGAATATGCAAGGCTTGTGAAAAAGGGAATAATTATGAGGAAAATTTTAAGTTGTTATGTAAGGCAGGTGAGAGTGGTGCAATTTCCTTACTGTCCAAAGAAGAAAGAAAATGGCTTGAAGATATCAGAAGCATACCAAGAATATCTAAATGTCTTACAAAGTCAGTTGATGAAGCAGCAGAACAACTATTACAGAGTAGAGTTTACTCGATAATGATTGATTGTGGGGGGACTATAGCTTATACCTTCGGTAAGTTACGCGATAAGAGAGCCGTCCCATATTTAAAAGAGATGTTCTTTTTTAGCGATGGTGGATTTAGTGAAAGTATATATTCGGCAATAAAAAAATGTGGAGGGAACTTGCAGGATGTCAACATTTTCTCCCTCGCAACAGACAGGGCAAAAAAAATCTTCAAGCAGGCTGAACACAAGCGTTCTCAGATTGAAAGCGTGGAAATGCTCTATGAAATAGAAAATGTAGAAACAAGATCTGGGAAAATACCGAAAGGCTTAATGCAACTTGTTTGGAGAAAGCCAAATATAGCAAAATTAGTTTCTGCATTAGTTCACAAGGAGATAGATGTCTTTGATGGCAAAGTTCAGTGGCGTGGGTATGAAGAAGATTCTGGTGGGAGAATTACAAAGATAGACTTATCCAAGCTATCAGAAGAAGAAAAAAGCAGAATAAGGAAGATGAGCCCTCCCAATGTTAGTTATTTTTGTTGCAGCGATGGCTTTTCTTACGTTTTTTCATCTATGTTTGATTTTATCTCTTTTAATTCTAATTGGGAATTCTGTGGGTTTAAGAATGGCCATTTAGGAAAAGCATATTTTCTAACTCTAAGCGAAGGAGATGATTATGCAAAGATGTGCTTAGGCTGCAAAGATGGATTGATCCATAAATTAGAATTTTCTGTAAAAGGTTATACTCGTACTCCTTATATAATAACATTAAAAAAACTAAACATTGACCAACCAATTCCTCAAGAGCGTTTTGCTTACCAGCCTCCCCAAAAAGTGAAAATTAAGGAAGTTGCTGCTGAGGAGTTTGTTAAGAGCTTGCGAATAAAAGAAGAAAATCCAGAAGCTTTTGAAAAGGCAAGACAAGATGCATTGCTTTCTCGCTGTAAGTCAAATATAAAGCAGCTATTAGCTTGCATAAAAATGTATGCACAAGACTATGATGGCAGGTACCCGGACAAATTATCAGATTTATCTATCTATTTAAAACGACTTGATACATTTACCTGTCGAGCAACTAAAGACAAAATCACCAGCAAAGAAAAGATAGATACAGAAAGCAGTTATGAATACAGGGGAGCTGGGCTTACTAAAGAACTCGCCAAAAAGGGTCCGCAAAGAATTATTCTCATAGAGAAAAGTTATAATCATACTATCAATGGCAAACCTGTCCGTTGTATTGGCTATGCTGGTGGGCATGTGAGGACAAGGATAGATCGAAAAGCAAAAATAGAACCAAGTAAGTCAATAACTGTAATCGGTAAAAATGCCACTTATCTCCAAGGCAAAAAAGAAAAAGAAATCTTAACACTAGATGCTCTTAAGAATGCTGAATATTGTTGTTTTTGGTACAGTAAGGTTGGGAAAATTCGTTTAAAAAATGGTGTTTACGAAGAACACTATGCTTATACTGCATCAGTGTTTCATGTAGGGATATACAAAGATAAAGTAGCTTTTGGCGATCTGAATAATGATGGAAGAGAGGATGCGGTTGTTGTCATAGATAGTTATGCAGGAGGTTCCGGACACTTTTACGAATTGGCTATTATGATAAATCAAAATGGAATCCCAAAATATCTTGCTGGTAAAAAATTAGGAGATAGAGTGATAGTAAATTCTGTAATCATTAACAAAGCGGGTAAAATTATTGTTGATATGATAGCTCATGGTCCAAATGACGCTATGTGCTGTCCTACTGTTAGAAAAATAATAGAGTATAAGTTATATGGACATACATTAATCGAACTTGGAGAAAACAGAACGGCTGACAACATAGATATAGATATTGAACAATACTTACATAAAAATGCGATTATTAATGGAGCATCGTACCCGCCAGTGGGAAGATATGGATGGACTTTGGAAGATTCTAAGAGATTGATCCCAATACAAGAAGCAATATTATTTGCTATCAAACATCTGAAAAAGAAAGCTGTTGGAAACATAAAAATCTGTGAAACACGTGGGATAGTTGCTCCATTCGGAGCTTACTTTATAGATGGGAAAGGCGATTTCAGCATAGGCAAAAAGCCTTACTCAACATTTCGCATAGGAGTGAGAGATGGAACAGAAGATGAAGGAAAGGGTAGGTGGAAAACAGGTGATGAGTGTCTGTTTATAGCCAGAGGCATAGATAATAAAGGAAAGGTTATCTGGTATCCTGAGCCAGGGCCCGACTTCCGACGACCCGCTAAAGGCGAACTGTTTCCAACTGAACTTTTAGTTTATGAATTTATGTATGGAAATGATAGGGTGCGTTTTGAAAGTTTATCTGATAGATTTAAGTAAAAGAAGATGAGATTGCTTTGTTCCGAAAGTTTTCGGGGTTCGCAATGACAGAGAGGGCACTTTCAAATGAAATCACTTAAGTGGCGGATAATATTAGTTGTGGTGGTTGTTCTTGCAGGCATAGTGTGTAATCTGCCGTCAACAGGGATTTATGGATACTTTCTTCCTGTGTGGCTGCAGAGTGTGTTCCCTGAAGAAGGAATAAAGACAGGCACAGACAAGAATGGCTGCGGCTATTTTTCTCTGGAGCTTGATTTTGCAAATCTTCCCAAGAATGTGGAACCGCACACAGCCTTTGGCAGGGCTTCAAACATAGTAAAAACCCGCCTGGAAAAACAAGAAATACATAAATTATCTACCCGAATTAATGAGAAAGAGAATGTCATTACATTCACACTGCCGACAGTTAAAGAAGAATCTGCGGTTAATGATATTTTAAAGAGCGCAAAGCTGTACGGAAATATCCCTGTATTCTTAAAGCGCTATTTACCCCAAAAGCTTATTAATCTTGGCTTGGACCTTCAGGGAGGAAGTCACCTTGTGCTTGCTGTTGATACTAAGGGGATGTCTAAAAAGGAAGCAAAAGGCGTTCAGGAAAAAGCGCTTACAGTTATACGCAACCGCATAGATGAATTTGGGGTTGCGGAACCAGTTGTAATGCCTGTCAGGGGGAAAAACAGAATAATTATAGAATTACCAGGCATTAGAGAGCCTGAGAGAATAAAAGAGATAATAAGGCGTCAGGCTGTACTTGAGTTTAAACTTGTTTGTGAAGATGAGGATAAAAAAAAACAGGCTTTAGCGGGAAAGGTTCCCGATGGATATGAACTGGCGTATCTTACAAGAACAAAAATTGACGGCGCAACTTATAAAGAGCCATTTCTCTTAGAGGCAAAATCTGCTCTGTCAAGCAAGAAAGGAGAGCTTTTAACAAATGCTTATGTGACATATGGGCAGATGAACCAGTCTATTGTAGCGATTAAGTTTAACAGGAAAGGCTCAAAGGCTTTTGCAAGACTTACCGGCTCGCATATTGGAGAAAGGCTTGCTACATTGCTTGACGGGAAACTGAAGCTGGTTGCAACAATAAATGATAGGATCATCGGAGGCGGTCAGATTACAGGTGTGTCTGCTCAGGAAGCGCCCGATCTTGCGGTTGTTCTAAAGTCCGGCGCATTGCCTGCGAAAGTTGAAATTCTGGAAGAGAGAACGGTTGGTCCTTCTTTGGGAGCGGATTCTATAAGGAAGGGCATAAGGGCAGGTATTCTGGGGCTGATAATTGTATTCTGTTTCATAATGATTTATTACCTGTTTCTTGGCTTAATTGCAGGAGTCGCTCTGTGTCTTAATCTAATTATAATAATGGCAGCGCTTGCATCTCTCAGCGCCACGCTCACCTTGCCGGGCATTGCAGCCATCATACTGACAATTGGTATGGCAGTAGATGCGAATGTGCTTATTTTTGAGAGGATAAGAGAGGAGCTTTCAAGCGGCAAAACCATTCGCGCGGCTATTGGAAGCGGATATCAAAAAGCGTTCAGGACGATTATAGATGCGAATGTAACAACGCTCATAGCGGCAGTTGTGCTTTATCAGTTTGGAACAGGACCTATAAGAGGTTTTGCTGTAACACTAACACTAGGTATTCTTGCAAGCATGTTTACTGCGATCGTTGTAACCAGAGTTATTCTTGATCTGTTTTGCAGGAGAAGAAGTTTTGTCAGTATAAAAATGCTGCAGCTTTTTCATAAGCCAAACCTTGATTTTATTAATAAGCGTTTTATAGCTCTTAGTCTTTCACTAATACTGATCTTGGTTGGGATGACAAGCTTTTTTATTAAAGGAGAAAAGAATTTTGGCATAGATTTTACAGGTGGGAAACTTATACAGCTCAGGTTTGTTCCAAGCGTGTCAATAGGAGCAATAAGAAGGGTTTTAAAGAACGTAGGTCTTGGGAAAAGCGTGATACAGCATTTTGGAAGCGAGAATGACTTTATTATCAAGACCCCTCTGGAAGTAAAGGACAATATTGCTAATTTACTAAAGAAATCTTTTAGGGATATAAATATAACAGCGGAACGAACGGAAATGGTCGGCGCTCAGGTTGGCAGAGACTTGAGGAACCAAGCAGTGCTGGCAATTCTGTTTGCTATGATAGGTATTTTGGCATATGTTACATGGAGATTTGAACTTAAATTCGCAGTTGGGGCAATACTGGCGCTTGGGCATGATGTGCTTATTACAATGGGAGCGTTTGCCATTATGGGAAAGGAGATAACCCTGCCTATAGTAGCTGCTCTGTTGACAATTGTTGGATATTCTCTTAATGATACAATAGTTGTATTTGACAGGATAAGAGAAAATACGCGTTTTATGAAAAAGAGCAATGATAAAGAGATTATCAACACCAGTATAAATCAGACATTATCAAGAACAGTGTTAACTTCTATTACCACTCTTTTTGTAGTGGTATCTTTATTCTATCTGGGCGGAGAGGTCATTCACAATTTTGCTTTTGCTCTGATAGTTGGAATAATTGTGGGCACATATTCCTCTATTTACATAGCAAGCCCCACTCTCCTGCTGTGGCAAAAATTCAAATCAAAGAGCTAGCAACCATGCCGACATATGAATATGAATGCAAAGATTGCGAACACAGTTTTGAGAAGTTTCAGTCAATGACAGAAAAACGTCTGGAAAAATGTCCGCAATGTGGAGGAATCCTTAGAAGATTGATAGGAAAAGGGACTGGCATAATCTTCAAGGGCTCCGGTTTTTATGCGACTGACCATAGAAGCAGTGATTATCACAAGAAGGTAAAGGAAGAAACAGGTAAAGCAGAGAAAAAAGAGGATAAAAAACCCGCATCTGAATCCAAATCTGAATCCAAGAAAAAGAAGAAAGATGAGGGGAAAGATTAAGACAATAAAATCGCTGAACATATTAGTTTTATTCTGCATATTTTTTTTGTCCTGCGCAGGTTTTTCTGAAGAATTTAAGAGAGAGAATAAGGTTGCTGGATTTCATTACAACATCAACTATCAACTGTCATTCTTTAAGCTGATAAAGATTGCAGAAGCTGAGATATTGATAGAAGAAGGAATATACAGGGGTATTCCTTCATACCGCATTGTTTTTCAGATAGATTCCCTGGATAAGAAAAATCCGATTATAAAAAAGTTTTATATTATGCATAATAGAATGGAATCATTTGTCAGAAAGACTGATTTCAGTTCTCTAAGACTAAAAAAAACGATTAATCAGAGGATTAGAAGATTTGGAGGTGTTAGAGAGAAAAATTACTATGAAGTAGTAGATTTTCCTTTAAGCCAAACAAATCATATAATTATAGATAAATATGACAATAAACTTGCAAAAAGAGAGAAAATAGATTTGCATGTGCCTGGCTTAGAACCTGTTTCAGATATATTGGGTATTCTGGCAAAAGGTTATTTTATCAAAGAACATAAAACAGATAGCATAAAATTGTATGCAAAACATGAAATCAGAGCAGTTAAACCGTTGCTTGATAAAGAGAAAATAAATAGTAAATTACTTGGCAAAGTTGATACAATAAAAGTCAGTTGCAACGCAAAGTTTCCCACTATGGGCGGCAGAAAGGGAAACTTTATAATCTGGTTTTTAGAGGGGGAGAGGCAGATACCTGTTCAATTACAGCTTGAGCTGCCAATTGGCTCAGCAAAGATTACTTTAAGCAGGGTTGAGGATTTTGATGACAATAGAGAATATTAGAAATTTTTGTATTATTGCTCATATAGACCATGGAAAGTCCACTTTAGCAGACCGGATTCTTCAATATACAAACACAATAGATGATAGATTGTTTCGGGAACAGGTTCTAGACGATATGGATCTGGAAAGGGAACGAGGCATAACAATAAAAGCCAGGGCTGTAAGGATAGATTATAAGCATAAGGACAACAAGTCCTATATATTGAATCTTATAGATACTCCCGGTCATGTGGATTTCAGCTACGAAGTATCAAGAAGCATGAAAGCCTGTGAGGGAGCGATTCTCCTGGTAGACGCTGCGCAGGGTATTCAAGCGCAGACAATGGCAAATCTTTATCTGGCATTGGATGCGGATTTAACAGTAATCCCGGTAATAAATAAAATAGACCAGAATCATGCGGATATAGAAGGCGTAAAGGAGCAGCTTAATAATATCGGGCTGGATAATAAGGATATCATATTGGCAAGCGCAAAAGAAGGGATCGGCACGGAGGAGATTCTATCGGCAGTGGTAGATAGAATCCCTTGTCCGAAGGGTCAGGCAGACACTCCTCTTCAATGCTTAATTTTCGATTCAAATTTTGATACGTACAGAGGGGTGGTTACATACGTTCGTGTTGTTAATGGAGAAGTTTATGCTTCAATGAAAATCAGAATGATGGGAACAAACAGAGTATATGAGGTTGATGAGATAGGCGTGTTTAAGCCGGATATGATACGGGCGAACAAGCTTTCTGCAGGCGAAGTAGGGTATGTAATGGCTAATATGAAAAACATATCTGACGCAACAATAGGAGATACTATAACGAGCGAAGCTCATCCTGCTAAATCTACTCTGACGGGATACAAAAAAGCAAAGCCGTTTGTGTTCTGCGGTCTTTACCCGGTAAATTCCGCAGATGTTGATGCTTTAAGGGATGCGCTTGGGAAACTATCACTTAATGACGCTTCTTTTAGTTACCAGCCTGAGAGCCTGCCTTCTTTGGGATATGGATTCAGGTGCGGATTTCTGGGATTGCTGCATATGGATATTGTTCAGGAACGGCTTGAAAGGGAATACGATCTCAACCTTATCATCACCATACCGAATGTCAGATATCAGATAAAGAAGACAGGCGGTCAAACAGTTGAAATACATAATCCATCTGAGCTTCCTGATCCGTCATACATAGAAACCATAAAAGAGCCGTACGTAAAGGCAATGATTATTGCGCCAAAAGAGTATGTCGGCGGCGTTATGGAGCTTTGTCAAAGCAAAAGAAGTATATATAAGAGCATTGATTATATAAATGAGAAAGCAGCAATGCTGGTTTATGAGATGCCCCTTACGGAAATGATAACGGATTTTTACGACCGACTAAAATCCATAACCAAGGGATATGGGTCAATGGATTATGAATATATTGGTTATAGAGAAGCGGATATAGTCAGGCTTGACATATTGATAAACGGAGAAACTGTAGCTGCAATGTCTTCCATGGTACATAGAGATAAGGCTTATTATAGAGGACGTGAGCTAACAGGCAGGCTGAAACAGACAATACCAAAGCAGCTTATAAGCATTGCCATCCAGGCGGCAATAGGAAGCAAAGTTATTGCAAGAGAAACTATTTCCGCTTTGAGAAAAGATGTTATCGCAAAACTATACGGAGGAGATGTTACAAGGAAGAGAAAGCTTTTGGAGAAGCAGAAGAAAGGCAAGAAGAGAATGAAACAGATAGGAAGCGTTTCTATCCCGCAGGAGGCGTTTGTGGCTATGATCAGGGTGGGTTAATGAATATATTGATTAAAAGAGTGCCAATGCATATCCTTTGTCTTGCTATAGGATTGGTCATAGCAGTTGCTGTATTAAGGTATTTCATTAAGAGAGACAATGTCTCCTCCAAGCGCAAGAAGGTACTCAAATTTATTTTTGAATATGCGGATTCTGCAAGATCTGCGTCCATTCTTGCGTTAGTAATTGTTACGTTTATTGTGCAGACTTTTGCAATACCAACAGGATCAATGATCCCTACACTAAATATAGGGAATCATCTTATGGTAAACAAGTTTATATACTATTTCAAAAAACCCAGAAGAGGGGATGTCATAGTTTTTGTATATCCAGTTAATCCCAAAAAAGATTTCATAAAAAGATTGGTAGGACTTCCTGGGGAAACAATAGAGATAAAAGATGGGAGTGTTTTTATAAACGGAGAAGAGCTGAGAGCTCAAGAGCTGAAAGCTCCTCAAGCAATAGCAGAACGGTATTATTACAATGAGGGGATGTATGGAGAAGGCGTGATTAAGATACCTGATAATGCGTATTTTGTTATGGGAGACAATACAAAAAACAGCAAAGATTCGCGCTTCTGGGGATTTGTTCCTAAAAAAAACTTGCTAGGCAAAGCATTCTTCGTATACTGGCCCTTAACAAAAATGCGTATGATAAGGTAATTCGTGGTTCCAAAAAACTTGCATATTTCTCTTCAAAAACTTTATTTGTAAAAATTACCTTGAGCAGATCCTCCTGCGGCGTCTTCTGTCGTTCTCTGTTAAATACCTTTTGCGCAAGCGAATATTCTTAGGGGTTACTTCCACATATTCATCATCAGCAATATATTCAAGAGCCTTTTCAAGTTCAACTTCTACCGGTGGAGTCAGGTTAATTGCATCATCAGCGCCGGAAGCGCGAACATTCGTAAGGCTTTTACCTTTAATAGGATTGACCGTTAAATCCGTTCCCTGATTATGCTCTCCAATAATCATACCTTCGTACACCTCTGTTACAGGATGAATAAAAATAGGACCGCGCTCCTGAAGGTTCCATAATGAATAAGCAGTTGCTGTTCCGGTTGCTCCTGAAATTAGTGATCCAACCGTACGCTTTTCAATCTTCCCGCAATGAGGAGCAAAATGACTAAAAGCGTGATATAAAGTCCCCTCTCCTTTGGTTAAAGTGACAAAAGTTGAACGGAAGCCGAGCAGTCCTCGTGTCGTAATTTCAAATTCCATGATCGTATTACCATTTTCATTAGACATATTTTTCATCATCCCTTTACGAGAGGACAACACCTCAATGATTTTCCCAGCCATGCTTTTTGGTACATTCACTACCACTGACTCAATCGGCTCGGAAGAAACACCGTCAATTTCCTGTAAAACCACCTGTGGTTGAGAAACCTGAAGCTCAAAACCTTCACGACGCATATTTTCAATTACAACCGAAAGGTGCATTTCTCCACGACCATAAACCTTGAATGTATCTGTATTGTTAGTCATTTCAACAGACAATCCAACATTAGTCTCCAGCTCTTTCAAAAGACGTTCCCGAATATTGCGGCTTGTTAGCAACTTCCCCTCCCGCCCTGCAAAAGGAGAAGTATTAACCATGAAATCCATTGCAAGCGCAGGCGGATCAACCCGAATAGCGGGAAGCGGTTCAACATCAGGGTTATCTGTAATAGTTTCCCCTACATAAATATCAGAAATGCCTGCGACAGCAACAATGTCCCCAGCTTCTACCTTTGAAACCTCAACTTTCTTCAGCCCCTGAAATGTAAAAACCTTAGTTAATCGCGCAGAACGACTTTCACCGTCAGAATTCAGTACAGTCACCATTTGACCTGACTTAATCTTACCCTCATAAACACGGCCAACCGCCATTCTGCCTAAAAAGTTATCATAAGCCAAGGTAGCTGGCTGCATTCTAAAATCTTTTTCAGTATCTGCTTTGGCAGCATGGACATTCTCCAAAACAAAATCCAGAAGAGGAGTAATATCCTTATGCTCGTCCTCTAAATTTCGTATCGCAATTCCGTCACGAGCAATTGTATACATATAAGGAAAATCCATTTGTTCATCAGACGCCCCAAGTCTGCCAAATAGATCAAAGGTTAAATCAACCACTTTATCCGGCCTTGCAGCAGGTCTATCTATTTTATTGATCACAACAAGAACAGGCAAACCAAGGTCTAATGACTTAGAAAGAACGAACTTAGTCTGCGGCATAGGTCCCTCATAGGCATCCACCAAAAGAACGGTTGCATCCACTGTTCGCAAAACACGCTCTACCTCTGAACCAAAATCCGCATGACCAGGTGTGTCCACAATGTTAATCTTGGTTCCCTTATAATGAATTGCAGCGTTTTTGGCATAAATCGTAATCCCACGCTCCCTTTCCTGATCATCACTGTCCATCACGCGCTCATCAACTGTTTCATGAGAGCTAAATGCCCCTCCTGCCTTCAGTAAAAAATCCACCAAAGTTGTTTTTCCATGATCAACATGGGCAATAATAGCAATATTTCTAATTTCCATTGTTGCATAATAACCCAATTTTGCTATACTATAAAGAGTTTTTATGTATTTTTGTAACAGTTGAAGGAGAAAGAATGCTTAAATTAAGGGAGGGAATTGATGTGAGAAAGTGGCTTGGCAAAGGAAAGGGATTTACGCTTATTGAGATGCTTGTTGTAATTGCAATAATAGCAATGCTTGCAGGCATGCTGCTTCCGGCTTTATCAAAAGCGCGGATAAGAGCGAGGGTTGCAAAAGCCAAAGCGGAAATGCTGAATATCAGAGTTGCCATAGAGCAGTACTACGCAGATTATTCCACTTATCCGACAAATGATGTGAACCTCAATTATAGTACTGGCACAGTTGCAGAAGAAAAATATGGGGCGCTTTATAAATTAAAGAAGGACTCTAAGTCATACACGTCCAGTATTCCAATGGATCCATTTGATAATTCAAAACCATATATGTATTTTTCTAATGAGGACGATCATGATGGCACATCTGATACAGCTACTGCGTGGGTCTTGTTCAGCAAAGGGCCTGATAAGGATAATACATTTTCAAATGGAACAATGGATATAACTGGCAATGCTTCAGATGGTGCCTATGACAGCTGTATTCAGGACATTGGTTCTGATAAGGAATACTCTGCAAAGAACGAAACAAATGAAGGGAATATATATTTGCAGGGACCGTAAAGAATGAAATGATGGGCTATAAACATATTGAGATTATTAGTCCTGAGGAGGTTGAAGATGAGAATGTCTAAAGAAAGAGTTGAGAAACCGTTGGAAGAAGTTAGAAGATGGAAAAAAGCTGTGTCGTTAAGGACTAAAAATATGTCCACAAAAGAAGTGATTAAGTATTTTCGGGAAGACGCTGATGTGTTTTGGAAAGAGCATGGATATAAATGCGTAACAGTTGGAAAAGGGGTTTGCAGATATATAAAAGGCTAAAATAAATCGGGAAAATTTTTAAGGAGATAAACTTGTTATGAAAAAACTTTCAATATTTTTACTCATATTTTCGATGATTCTAAGTAGCATAACTTCTGCATATAGCCAGCCAAAAAAAGCAGGCTGGTGGAAAACAGGCACAGCTACAATTCAAGGACAAGTAACAAATTCAGTAACAAATCAAGCCATATCCGGTGCAGCAGTGAAAGCAGGTCGTTACAGAGTTACAACAGATACAAATGGCAACTATATAATAAAGAATATTAAGGTATGGTTCTGGGGAAGGATATACAGAGTAAAAGCCTCAGCAAATGGATATTATTCAGGTCATAGATGGATATATGTCCGAAAAGACAAAACATATACATTGAATTTCAAGTTAAGACCCAGAAAACCATTAATATTGGTCAAGATAGATTCTCCTGAAGATAATTCATATATAAGAGGAACAAGTTCAGACGTATTAGTAGCATGGCAGGGCAGAGCGGGGATAATAGATTTATATCTGGATGATAGTTTAGCTGGAAGCTACAGGACATGGCGCTGGTGGCACAGGGCAGGGAATCATACATTCAATATAAACATTTCAAGCCAGGAAGATGGAGAACATAAACTCAAAGCAATTGCATACAGGTCGCACAAGAGAAGAGGCTATAAAGCGGAATCCAAAGAGATAACATTCATCTTGGACAATACCTCCTCTGTGATTTCGGATATATCGCCGGCAAACGATGCCTTAATAAACGACAACCAGCCGGAAATCTCAGCAGTATTGTCGGATGCTACAAGTGGGATTGATAAAGAAACTGTCATATTAAAACTTGATGATGCAGAAGTAACTGCAATTTATGATGAGATAACGGGAAAACTAAGTTATACACCAGAAACAGCGCTTGAAGACGGAAGCCATACAATTTCTATTGAAGTAAAGGACAGAGCAGGAAACGAAGCGACTGCAAGTTCAACATTTAGAGTGGAAACAGACACAACGCCGCCAAGCATAACTGATTTATCACCAAAAGATGCTTCCACAATCTACTACACAACCCCAACAATCTCAGCAAAATATTCAGATGATAAATCAGGTATAGACAAAACCACAGTAAAGATATTAGTAAATGCAGTAGATGTAACAGCAAGCAGTACAATCACAGATGAAGACATTTCATATGCTGTTCCTGATGGAAAACTTACAGAAGGTGGAGTGACAGTAAACATAGAGGCAAAAGACAATGCAGGGAATTTAGCAGCGAAGGAATTTGGTTTTGAGATAAAGATATTGACAGCGGAAGAGGCATTGGAACTGGTTAAGATAAACCATGATAAGATTCAGGATATGAAGGCGACACTGGAAGGCAAGTCTACATATAAATCACAGCCTTATGGGAAGGGCGTTTATGCTGATTACTGGTATAAATACCCTGATAATAAAAAAACAAAGCATTACACTTCTTCAGCAAGGAATGAAGTAGAGAGTATTTCCATACTTGCAGATACAGCGCTGCATTATATAAACCCGTCAAAGAATATAAGACAGACTGTAGATATTCTGGAAGGCAAGGAAGTAACTAAACAGGATTTAGCTAATGCGAATCCAATTGATAATCTTGATAGTTTCATAAATGCAAACGATGTTACAAGGATTAGCAATGATAAATGGTTATATTTAATAGAGGCAACACCAAAAGAGGAGAATTCGCACTACAACAAGATATCTTTATACATAGATACTAGCCATTCATTGCTGCAGAAAACAGAGTTATACAAGGACAATAACTTAAAACAAATAACAGAGATATCTTCCTGCGAAGATTTAGATGGCATATATGTGGCATCAGAAACAAAGAAGATACCTGTGCTTGAAGATGATAGTGGAGACACTTCATTGGATTTTATAACAACACTAACATACAGCAATATAGAAATAAACACAGGAATTCCAGATAGTGAATTTGATCCGGAACAGCAATAGAAATATGAAGATACACAAATTCAGATTAATAATTTTATTAGCCCTAGCATTATTAATTTCTGGACAGCAGAATACATATGCAGCAAAAAAGCCCAGGCATGAAGAGTGGGTAAAATACTACAGCCCTGATTGGGCACCAGATAGTAAGCATATAGTTTACATAAAAAAGGTCGAGCATTTAAAATTACGTTATGATTGGCTAGCAGAGATAACAAAGAGTACATATATGATGACAGGAAGAGATTTCTGTATATGTAGGATGAATGTAGATACACAGACGGAAGAGATAATAAGAAATTTTAGAATAAGGGAATGGTATAGAAAACGATGGAGAGCTACGTGGATAGCTAAGGAAGACAAAGCACTACTTGAAAATGATGGGTTAGAGGATATAGTTCATGATGCGATTTCTACAATTTCAGTTAACGAGAAAACTGGTGATATATTAATGGTAGTAAAAAAGGATGGGCTGTATTTATTAGAAGAAGATGGGAGTAAAATCACAAAAATTATTAAACAGAGAGATTGGATTTTTAATCCCCACTGGTCACCGGATGGGAAGCAAATTTTGTATCAGATAAGCGGAAAAATAGAAGGCAAACATGTTTCTGAACTATGGCTTGTAAATGCAGATGGATCTAATAAGCATCTTTTAGTAAAGAATGCTTCTCATGGTATCTGGCATCCGAGTGGGAAGAAGATAGGGTTTTATATTGAAAGAGCCAAAGGTTATTTCTGGACGATAAATACGGATGGAACGGATAAGAAAGCAGAGTTTAAGTCAAATTGCTACCCATCAGATTGGTCTCCTGATGGGAAATATATAAACTTTGTGTCAACGCTTCGTGATATTGATGGCAAGAGAGTTAAAACAGAATTCAAAGATATTCCTACATATGGTAGATTTTCTCCTGATGGACTCAAAATGGTAGGAGGCAGTTTAGATATAACTTTCTCTAAAATTGGAGACAAAAAAGAAACAATACTTCTCAAAAATTATTCAAGGAAATATTAAAAAATGGAGATGACGATGACAGATAAAAAGGCAAAATTTTTAATCATATTACTAAGTATGATCTTTCTGTTTACATGCTTTTCAATAGAAGCAGATCAGTTATATACAAAGAAAGATGCTTGGAAAGAAGAGAACGTCTATCGTCCCACTCCATTATTATTCCTTCACGGTTTTGGACCTGGAAGTCCAGCGACATGGAGTGACATGACTGGTAAGTTATCAGAAGATCATTATGACAGGTATTTCCCGCCATCTTCTTCACCTCCTAGATTAGGTCGTCTTCAAGGTCCTGATTATCTGGAGCGAATAAGTTTCAAAGATGACTCATGTGGCTCAGTAGACACATATCCAAACGGCAATCCTGGGTGGTCTGATAAAGTCAACGATGCAATGAGTAATATATTGCAGCGTTATGACAAAACCGACAAAGTAATTCTCATCTGTCACAGTATGGGAGGTTTAGCAGGAAGATATTATATGTTAGCTTTGGGAGGAGATAGCAATACTGATAAGTATGTTTCAATAGATACGCCACATTGCGGAGCGAAGCTGGCAGATATAGCGAATGGAATAGAGATAGCTCAGGTTGGCAGCTTAATATTTGGAGGATGGGGCGGATTTCTTTTCGCTGCGGTTACAGAAGTAATAAATCAATCTGCTGTGAAGATTGGGGATATAGATATACATGGAGATGCAGTGAATGATATGGACCCTGATGGGGAATTTATAACCAACTTAATAAACATGGGAACAGGAAGTGGAAGTAAATCCCGCTGTGTAGTTGGACAGATAGGCTCGGCAAAGAATTTTATATTATTTGGAAGTTATTATGGAGGAGATGGAGTAGTATCAGTAAGAACTCAGCAGGCGATAGATAAGAACGGCTACACTACATGGAATTTTTATGATACCTGCGTTGTTACGGCTTCTCATTCTAATACTCCGAAAAACAGCAAGACATATGACCAGATTTTAAAATGGGTAGATAAAGAAAAACCAGAACTTGGTTTAGTTCGAGTTTTGGAGTCAGTTAAGGAGTTAAATCTTGAAGAAGAACCTGAAAAAGAAAGTGGAAACTGGGACAATAAAGACACAGATTGGACAGAACATATAATTGGCGAAGGCTCGCAGCCGTTTTTACTGGATCTGGATAAATATGGGCGTGCCTATATTGAAGGGAAAGTAGATGAGGAATATCTCCCTGCAACAACAAAGGTGGATATTAAGGTATATAAAGAAGGAGAGACAACAGTCGTATGGGATAATACCCCAGAGACTAGTTTGCTTAAACCTTATGCAGACATGCAGCCTGCGCCGGCAGGATTTAGATATGAGGTGCTATTTGCAAAAGATAAGTACACTGCTCCGGAATCGGGAGTGTATGATATAAAGGTTTTTGTTGAGAATCCGGCAGGATTAAAATCAGAAGGAAAAAGTGTAAAAGTAAGAATAGGCGCAGGACACTACTTCCACGTCTCGCTTTCCCCAGAATACGTGGAAACAAGTGGCGATCCTTCACAAACTCAAGCATTCACAATAACAGTTCAATGTTATAACTACGGAACATCAGAGACAAAACCACAGGTAGAGGGAGAGAGATACGTAGATAAAAAAGAAGGTACAGAAAGCTGGTGGCATTATGTTAATGATGAACAAGACATTGATGAATGGCGAAAAGAGAAAATCAATCCAAACTGCATAGCTCCTGAACAATGGGAAAAGAGCGATTATACTGGAGAGGTAAGTTTTGGATTGAATACATCAGGTTATGAATTATACGCAGGTGGAGAGAAATTAGAAACATTGGAACTGATAGATGGCACAGGCACAATATCGGGAGCAGTAATAAAAGCTAAAGATGGAGATATAAGCAGTAATCATCTGTTCCTGATTATCTCCGCATCAGACGGAACAGGCAGCGGAAATGGAGCGCTGATGGTGAATCCAGTAGTTGTTAATATGTTAGAGTCTCCTTTTGGTAAAAGAAAAGCAGGTTGGACTAAATTTTATACATGGAATGAAACGATTTATGACGAAAAATGGAGTGAGACAGTAGCATTTTTTTTAAGTGAGCCTTGGTCTATCGGTGGAGGTCACGTAGGATTTTTTGGTAGAATAAGCCATTGGGATATATCTTATGGTCTTACAATCGACTATCGCAGTCGAACAGATAGATTTAATTTATCAGAAGAATCCATAGGCTATACTCCAGAACAACTAAAAAAAGCGTGGATGAGGATTCCTATAGGAGATGTCAGACAATGTGAGGATTGCACACATAGTGGAGGCATAAAAAACGCAACAACAGGAGAAATGGGCGTATTAAAATATGGCGGGCCACATGAAGTATGGATGTATTTTTATAATATTCCAATATCGGATTTTGGGAATTCAATAAAGGATTACGCTCTTAAGCCTTCGTTAGATCCTAGTGATACAGGTAATGTAAAACCTCCATATACAGAGGATCCCTATTATTCTTATAAAGGGATAAGCACTATAGGAGGTTCGCAGATTTTATTTATTCCAAAAACCGAATAGGTATATTAAAATGACAAAAACCATCACAAAACCAGAACAAAAAGCGTTGAAAGAATTCATAAATAGGGAAAAACATGTCTGAACTTATATCAAAAAACACCAGCTTGCTTAAATCTCTCGTCAGTTTAATTGATAGTGCCCGTAGGCGAGTTGCAATTACGGTAAATTCAGAACTTACAATTTTATATTGGGAAATCGGGAATAAGATAAACAGAGATATCCTTCAGTATAAACGAGCTGATTACGGCAAACAGGTTATTGCCGAAATAAGTATTGAACTGGCATCAAGATACGGCAATAGTTTTAGCAAAAGAAACTTGCAGCATTTCGTGAAATTTAATTCTATCTTTTCTGATTTTGAGATTGTGAACACACTGTGTACACAATTTAGTTGGTCTCATTTTAGAAGTTTATTAAGCATGAAAAGCAACTTAAAACGTGAATTTTATATACAAATGTGCAAACATGAGAGGTGGTCTGTTAGAATTTTAAAGAACAAAATAGACAGTATGCTTTTTGAAAGAACCGCCATAAGTAAAAAGCCTGAGCAGACTATAATAAACGAACTTAAACAACTTGAGGAAGAGAATCAAATAAGTCCTGATCTAACATTTCAAGACCCTTATATGCTTGATTTTCTTGGTTTAAAAAACACATACAACGAAAAAGATATTGAATCAGCTATATTGGTACATTTACAAAATTTCATTATTGAGCTTGGAACAGAATTTGCCTTTCTTGCCAGGCAGAAACGCATAATAATTGATAACGAAGATTTTTATATTGACTTGTTGTTTTACCATCGTGGATTAAAAAGACTTATAGCCATTGACCTGAAACTTGATAAATTTAAAGCTGCATATAAAGGACAGATGGAGCTTTATTTGCGTTGGCTGGAAAGAAACGAAATGAAAGCCAGCGAGAATAAACCTATCGGCTTAATTCTTTGCAGTGAGAAATCGCCGGAACAAATTAATTACCTCTCACTGGATAATAATGAGGAAATAAAAGTCGCTGAATATTTAACAAAATTACCGGAAAAGAAAATATTGGAAGAAAAATTAAATAAAGCTATTGCTCTGGCTCGGAACATGCTTAAAGAATAATTGTGCTATTCATAAACCCTCATAAAATCTTAATCATCAAGCCCTCCTCAATGGGCGATATTATTCATGCTCTGCCTGTGCTTGCAACATTGAGAAAACACTATCCGAAAGCAGAAATTGCCTGGATTGTTAAAAACAAGTTCTCTGATTTATTAGTAGGCAATCCTGAGCTGACAGAGATTATTTCATTTGATAGCAATAACTTTTTGCAATTAATCAAGACACTACGCAAAAAGAAGTTTGATGTAGCGCTGGACCTTCAAGGACTATTCAGAAGTGGAATCTTAGCTTATTTCAGCAAGGCAAGTCATAGGATTGGATTCAGCAAGGTTAGTAGTCGTGAATTAAGCTGGATGTTTTACAATCACAGAGTAACTCCGCCTCAAAAGGCTGTTCATGTAGTGGATAAAAACCTGAGTCTGCTTGAACCGCTGGGCATATCCAAGTATACTTATGATTTTAAAATCCCTATATCCACACAGGATTTAATATTCGCAAAGGAATTTTTTGCATCAAGAAAACTTGTTCCCAAGAGAGATAAAATCATTATGCTGAATCCTGGCGCCGGGTGGCCGACAAAGCGCTGGCCGGCTGAGAAATTCATCCGTCTTGCAGATAAATTAACGGGGGAGATTAATTCAAAAGTAATTATGTCATGGGGACCTCAGGAAAAAGAGATAATAGAAAACATTAAAAACAACATGAATAATAGAATTACAATAATGCCTCAATCTACTATAAAACAACTCGGGGCAATAATTAGGAGATGTGATCTCTTTGTTGGTTCTGATACAGGGCCTACACACCTTGCAGCTGCATTAGAAATTCCTGTTGTTGGCCTGTATGGACCATCAGATCCTAAAAGAAATGGACCGTATGCAACAAAGAATATCATTATTCAGAAAGATATATCATGTGCCTCATGCTGGAAGAGAGAATGTAATAAAATTGATTGCATGAAGAATATATCTGTGGATGAGGTTTTTGAAGCATGCGTAGAGTTAATATGAAAATAGCTATTTTTTCTCCGACCATAGACATAACTAATGGCTGGGGGAATTTTACCTTTGAATTCTGTCAACATCTTAGAGGAATATTGGATTTTACTGTTTATTTACCTCAGAAAGAAAAAGAACAAAATATAAAATTTGATTTCCCGGTAAAATTTACTCTTCCTCCTTTCATTAAAGATTTTAAAAAAAGGGATTCTCCCCTTCCTTATATTTCACCTTTAGAAATTCATAAGACGGACTTGATTCATTCAATAGCTAGTTTTCCCTATGCTATACTGGCTTATTATACAGCTAAACAGAGAGGAATCCCCTATATAGCAGGAATTCACGGCGGATATGGGATAAGGCCCTTATTGAGAAGGTCTGAGAGAAAATATCTTAAAGAAGCATATCTTAACGCAGATTTTCTGTATGCTGTAAGCAGTTTTCTAGCAAATTTAGTAAATAAAAAAACAGGGAAAGAGGTAAAAGTTTTACATCCAGGGGTTAACTTTAGACGTTTTCAAGAGAATCTAGATCTATCTGAACTAAAAGAAAAATTCGGACATGGACCAATAATCCTAACTATAGGAAGAATCCAGGCTAGGAAAGGACAGGATATTGGATTGAGAGCATTCAAGATAGTAAAAGAATATTTTCCTTCCAGTAAATTCCTTTTAGTAGGTGAAGACCAGTGGGATGGATACTTACAGAAATTAATAAACAAATTGAAGCTAAAGGATGTATATATTATAGGGGAAAAAACAGGCAGGGAACTGGTTAAGTACTATCAATTATGTGATATTTTTGTGCATGTTCCTAGACTGGTAAAGCAGAAAATAGAAGGATTTGGTATAATTTATTTAGAAGCTGGTGCCTGTGGTAAACCTATAGTAGGTTCTCTATCTGGGGGGGTTTCTGATGCTGTAGAGAATAATGTTACAGGATTACTTGTGCCTGAAGAGAATGCTAATGCCACAGCAAAGGCAATAATAAAACTTCTTAAGGATAAAAACCTAGCTAAGTATCTTGGTGAGAATGGGAAAAAGAATGCTAGAAGATTACAGTGGGAAAACCATGTAGATATTATGAAAAAAAATTATGAAAGAATCCTGGAAAATAAGGTGAAGACATATTAAAAAATGGATTTTTCAATAGAAACAGTATAGAGTGGCAGATTATGAGCAGAATACCAATTCTTTTCTATCATAAAATTAATTATCCCAATCCTGAATCCACGGAACAGTGTCTGTATGTAACACCAAAAGATTTTGAAAAACAGATGAATCTTCTTAAGAAATGGAACTATATGACCGTTTCTCTTGATGAGGTCATTACGAGTACTAAAAGAAATAAAGAGTTTCCTAAAAAACCTATTGTAATAACCTTTGATGATGGTTATCTTGATAATTATACATATGCATTTCCCATTATGAAAAATCTTGGATTTACAGGTACGATTTTCTTAACAACAGACGCTGTCGGTAAAACTATGGCTTTTGATGAAAGCAAAGAAAAAATACCTGATAAATTCATGTCATGGGAAGATGCAAAGAAGATGGCGGCATTTGGCTTTAATTTCGGGTCTCATTCATGCGCCCACAAACGTATGACTAAGTTAACAGATGAGGATGCATGGGACGAAATAACAAAATCAAAACAAATTATTGAAGAGAATCTGTCCCAAGATGGAATCCCTCAGCCAGTAAAGTACTTTTGTTATCCCTACGGCGATTACAATGAAAAAGCAAAGAATTTTCTTGCGCAAGCTGGGTACAAAGGAGCATGCGCAACAAAAAGAGGCATGAATCATACATCTGAAACTCTATTTGAGCTGCGAAGAATACCCGTAAAACAGAAAACAAATATTCTGAAATTCGTTTTCTCTATAACGCTTAAGTATATAAATAAATAAACCACAAGAAAAATCAAAGTGCCAAAATTTAGGAAATTTCTCTCCATCCTATTCCTCATCTTCGTTAGCATTTTTATATGCTATAAGCTTCTTTGCGCAGTCGGCGGTTTGTATATCAGGAAAACCATTGATAGGGTTTCTCAAGGCAGAGTCTCTGTAAATAAAGCGTCCATAAAACTTAATTTTCATACAGCAAGTATTCAGCTCAATGGTCTAAACATATTAAATGAGCGTGATCTAAAAGAGAATTTACGCGCAAAAACAGTATTTGCAGAAATAAAAATCCGCCCGTTATTAAACAGAGAATTAGTTTACGACAACATTATTGTTGCAGAACCTCAGATAAAACTTCCATTTTCCTTTCAAAAAACAAGTTCTACAAAAAGATGGAAATACACAGTTAAAAAAATGGAAGCAAAGGGCGGGAATATTTGCTGGTATAATACTTCATCTAAATTTTCAATAAAAGACTTTCATTTAACGCTGAATGATTTTTCGCTGACAAATTCCTTCCCTTTTTCTTTAAATGGGCATGCTGTTTTCGGAGAGAGGCGGGCGTATCCTGTTGATTTTACCGGTAATGTTGCTATTGAAGAAAATTGCGCAAGCATTGAAATAGAAAAGGGCGTATATGATGACATAAAAATCGTTACGCCGCATCTTCCGCTCTATATAAAAGACAGGGTACTGCATATCAATGGGGTAAAATTAAAACTAGCAGATGGGGAAGCTGAACTTTCGGGCAGACTTAATTTTTCTTCTCAGCACGGCATTAAATTTGATTCAGTATACGAAACAAAAAATATTGATGTCCAAAAACTGGTTTCAAAGTTTGGCATTGAGAATCTTAAATTCAGCGGAGCGCTTGATTGTAAAGGAAATATAGAAAGCTATGGCAAAACAACAAGTGAAAGAATAAAGAATCTGAATGGAGAAATAAACATAACGCTGAATAACGGTTATCTGACCAGACAACACATATTGATCAGAATGTTCACGCTTATTAATATGTATGACGTAATAAAACTAAAGTTCCCCAAAATGGACAAAGAGGGAATAAAATACAATACAGCCACAGTTGAAGCGGTAATAGACTCAGGAATAATTAATGTAAAAAGTCTGTGTATTGACGGCGAGAGAATGAGAATTTCAGGCAAAGGTAATATTAATCTGGTTAAAAAGTCAACAAATATGGTTTTTGGGGTCAAGCTTTTCCAGATCATTGATGAGGTGTTGAATAAAATACCGATTGTAGGTTATATTATAGCTGGGGAAGATGGTAACTTATTTGCCTTTTATGTCAGGTTAAAAAAGGACAAAGACAAACATTTGAAGGTAACAGTTGTTCAGCATGAATTACTGGAGGATGTAACCATAGGACTGCTTCAGCGATTGTTAAATTTGCCGTTAAGGATGATGACTCCTATTACAAAATACATAAGTAAGAAGAAAAATGTTAAAAATAGAAGATAGAATAATACAAAGTATTTTTAAAATCTTCAGCCAGGCAGGGAAATCCATATATCTTGTTGGAGGGTCAGTGCGTGATATATTAATGAAGAAACCTCTCAATGATTACGATTTTGCCACCTCTGCGACACCTCCTGAAATTATCAGGATTCTACGAAACGCAAGGATAAAAACATATCCTGTCGGCATAAATTTTGGAACGGTCGGCGCATTCATAAATCAGGTTGAACTGCATATTACAACGTTCAGGGAAAAGGAGACATACAGAGGTTTTAGCAGAAAACCGGATGTTGATTTCGGCGCCAATATAATGGAGGACTTAGCGCGCAGGGATTTTACAATAAATACAATGGCTGTAGGCGCCGACTCAAAAATAATTGACCCATTTAAAGGAAGAGAAGATTTAGAACAAGGAATAATCAAAACTCCCAAAGATCCGGATTCTGCATTTGAAGATGATTCGCTGAGGATACTAAGAGCGTTAAGGTTTCAATCTCAGTTAGGATTTGAGATTGAAGAGAATACCCGCATATCATTGAGAAAGAATGCATTCAGGCTGCTGAATCTCTCAGGCGAGAGAATAAGAGATGAGATGACTAAACTGTTACTTGGCAGTTATGCAGAAGCGGCATTGAAAAATCTAATGCAGGAAGAAGTAATCAACTACTTCATCCCGGAACTTGTTCCTCTGAGAAACCTGCATGAAGACAGCCGGCTTCATCATAAGGACGTATGGATGCATACAATAAAAGTTGTTAATAATTGTCCTTTAGATGGAAATATCAGATGGACTGCGCTGCTTCACGACATAGCGAAACCATATGTCAGAACAATAGATGAGAAGAATGTGCATTTTTACAGACATGAAGATTTAGGCGCTAAGATGGCATGGGGGATTCTTTCAAGGCTCAGATTCTCCAATCAGGACCTCAAGCACATATGCTTTTTAATCAGGAAGCATATGAGAGCAAATCTTTATACTTCTCTATGGACAGACACTGCAGTGAGACGGTTTGCAGCTAAGATGGGAGACAAACTCTCAGATGTTCTCAGCATTTCTAAAGCGGATATAACATCATACAGAAAGGAGAGAGTTGCTAAAAAGCTGAAAGAATTATCTGAGCTTGAGGAGAGATGCGAAAAATTACGTTCAGCAAAAAAAACCAAATTCCCAATTACTGGAGATGAGTTAATGGATAAATTCAAGCTTTCCCCATCTCGTTTAATAGGGAAAATGAAGAATAAGATACTTGAAGCTATTACAAATGAAGAATTGCCGGAGGATAGTAAGAATAAAGAAATATATTTTAAATACATTAAGAAGGCATTTAAGAAGGAACTTGGGATATAGTGCAAACCGTATTACACATAAACGCAGGTGAGGTTTGGAGCGGGATAGAGCAGAGAATATTAACTATCAGTAAACTTCTTCATAACAAAGAGTTTAATATAATTTTAGCTGTATCTCCATTAAGCCCATTATATAAGGAAGCAGGTTCATATAATATCCCGTTATTGTCTCTTAAAGTAGGCAAATGGAAATTCAACCCGGCAGTTATATGGAAACTGGCACAATTTTTAAAGACTCATAAAGTCGATATCCTGCATACACACCGTTCGTCAGATCACTGGATTGGGGTGCTTGCTGTTAGATTATTTGGCTTGTCCGGTCAATGCAAAATTATCCGCACACGCCATAATTTCACAAGAATAAAAAATAACCGGATAAACAATAAACTGTATATGGAATGGACAGATAGAATAATAGCAGTGGCTGAAGTAATAAAAAGACAACTGGTTGATGAAAATAACATTTCTGAGAATAAAATCATCACTATTCACAGTTCCATAGACATGGGAAAATTTAAGGGCGAGTTTGATGGTAAGAAAATACGTAACGAGTTTGGAATCTCTACTGATACTGTGGTTTTAGGAATGATAGGAAGATTAAGAGAGCATAAAGATTACCCAAATATGCTCACAACGCTAAAGATTATTATTGAAAAATTCAAGAATATTAAATTGCTGATTGTTGGAGATGGAATTCTGGAATCGCAGCTTAAAAGCATGGTTCAAAGAATGGAATTAAGTAGTTATGTTATATTCGCAGGTAAAAGAGAAGATATCCCGCAAATCCTCTCAGGGATTGATATATTTGCGCTTTCGTCTTCTGTTGAAGGATCTCCTGCTGTGATCAAGGAAGCTCTTATTATGGGAAAACCTGTTGTTTCAACTAATGTAGGCGGAATTCCTGAAATTATTCAAAACGGAATTACCGGCGTATTAGTTCCTCCTCATAATCCTGAAGCTTTAGCCAATGACATTTTTGATGTAATAAATAATAGAAATAAATTCTTGGAAATGGCAAGAAAAGGAAAACAGGTTATCATTGATGAATTCTCGGAAACCAGACTTGCAGAACTGACAGCGGAGGTATATCAAGGACATGATTAGATTAAAAAGAGCTGAGAAAGCTCTGCGTGAAAGCGAAGAAAGATATCGGCTCTTATTTGAAACCTCGCGCGACGCAATAATGACACTTGCTCCGCCGTCCTGGAATTTTACTTCAGGAAATGCTGCTGCGATTGAACTGTTCGGTATGAAAGATAAAAAAACGTTTATTTCCGCGCCTCCGTGGAAGTATTCTCCGGAGTTTCAGCCGGACGGACAATCATCTGCAGATAAAGCAAAAAAAATGATTGACACAGCAATGGAAAAAGGGTCAAACTTTTTTGAGTGGACGCACAAAAAGCTGAATGGCAGGGACTTCTTTGCAACCGTTTTGCTGACAAGAATAAGTATCGGAGAGAAAACCTTCCTGCAGGCGACAGTCAGGGATATTACTGAGCGAAAGAAGGTGGAAGAAGAATTAAAAAAGCATCGTGAGCATCTTGAAGACATGGTTGAAAATCGCACAGCAGAACTTAAAAAGGAAATCGTTGAACGCAGGCAAGTGGAAAAATTATTGCGGGAAAGCAAGGAAAAGATACGAGCCATTCTTGATGCTAGTCCCGATGTAATACATCTGCTTGATATCAATGGAATCATTCTCTCTGCGAACGAAAGCTATGCAAAAAAACTTGGCGTAGAGGTAAATGACATTGTTGGCAAAAACATTTTTGATTATACCCCCCCTGAATCAATACAGAAAAGAAAAGCTGTGATTGACAAGGTCTTCAGCACAGGTGAGCCGGTACAACTTGAAGATAAAGGAGTAGTTGGCGTATATGATGCGCATGTTCATCCTGTTCTTAATCCGGCTGGAGAAGTAGCAGCAGTTGCCGTTTATGCCAGCGACATTACCAAGCGCAAGCAGGCTGAGAAGGAGTTACAGGAACAAAAACTGAATTTGGAGCAAAAGAATATTGCTCTCAGCGAAATCATAGCGCAAGTTGAAGTAGAAAAGAAAAAGATGAAAGATGATATAGCGGCTAATGTAAATGAATTATTGTTTCCGATTTTAGAAAAACTCAAATTAGAGAATGCTGCAGGTAAATATGTTGATTTACTCAAAACCCATTTAGAGGAATTAGTTTCTTCGTTTGGCCGTAAAATAAGAGGGAAAAGACTTAATCTAACTCCAAGAGAAATTGAAATCTGCAATATGATAAAAGGCAGGCTCACGAGCAAAGAAATTGCAGAGCTTTTGAATATTTCCTTGCAGACAATTGAAAAACACCGCAAGAATATCAGACGCAAAATGGGAATATCCAAAAAAGATATTAACCTAACTTCCTTTCTTCAGGTCATTTAACGGGTATTTTATATACCCATTATCTACCCGCACAATTCCCATTGCTGATATCTTCTTACAAAGTTAGTCTATATATATGAAACTTTCTGATCTCATGCAGAAGGAACTGGTTCTTCTTGATCTTTCATCCGAAAAAAAAGAAGACGCAGTCAAAGAGCTAATATCTCCAATCATAAAAAAAGGACTTGCCCTTTCAGAAGAGACACTGAGTAAAGCTATTTTAGATAGAGAAGCGCGCGGCAGTACTGCAATAGGGAACGGGGTTGCTATCCCACATGCGGAAACATCTTCTATTAAAGAAAAAATTATTGTTTTTGGAAGATCAAAAAAAGGCATAAACTTTGATGCAGTTGATAATAATCCTGTCCATCTTTTCTTTATGATTATTTCTCCAAGCAGAGAAATTTGTCCGCACTTGAAAACTCTGGCCAGAATATCACGCCTTCTTAAAAATAAAGCTTTCAGGGATGATTTGATGAGCGCTAAGTCTTCAGAAGACATAATAAAACTAATTGCTATAGAGGAAAACCCTCCTGCGGAAAGAAGAAAATATCCGCGGTATGCCGTTGATGAAGCTGTTGAGTTAAGATTGCAAAAAGATTCGGAAAAACATCTGGTTGTATACTATGGCTATACAAAAGATATAAGCCTTGGTGGGATATGTATAACGCTACCAAAGCATGAGGATACAAATGACTCCAGAATAAAAGAAGATATAAAACTTCAAATAAGAATTCCTGTGTTGGATGTCAAAAAATATTTAGAATTAGATGGACAGATAGTCTGGATCTTACAGAGAAAAAAAGATTACAATATTGGGATACAATTTATCTCAAACGATAAGGAAGCAGAAACCGCTCTTTCTCGATTTATTGATGAAGTAAAAACCTCTTCTTAAATTTCGAACTGCATTCTTTTATCGATACCCATTTTTACTTCAGTTTATCACTTGGCTTGACCAAATTAGTACTTGTCTATACAATGACGCTGCTATGAAAAAGCCAGTTAGAATTCTCCGCATAGTCCCTTCTCTTGAAATGGGTGGTGTTGAAAGAACACTGACATCCATACTTCCAAGA
>JAUWOV010000047.1 GCA_030611945.1 bacterium
AGTAGTTCTTCTCTATGGAGAAACTGGTACTGGAAAAGAACTTTTTGCCAGAGCAATACACTATAATAGTCCTAGAAAAAGTGAGCCCTTTATATCAATTGATTGCGGAGCGTTAACTGAAACATTACTTGAGTCTGAACTCTTCGGACATGTAAAGGGAGCATTTACAGGAGCTATAGAACATAAAAAGGGATTATTTGAGGCAGCAGATGGGGGAACAATTTTTCTTGATGAAGTTGGAGTGGCTTCTCCACAGATACAGACCAAGCTTCTGAGAGTTTTGCAGGAACACGAAATAAAGCGGGTTGGAGGAAACAAAAGCATTAAAGTGGATGTAAGGGTAATAGCAGCTACTAATACAGATTTAGAACAACAGATAAAGGATGGTAAATTTAGAGAAGACCTCTTTTACAGACTGAGTGTTATTCCAATAGTACTACCTCCGCTACGGGAAAGAATAGACGATATTCCTTTGCTAGTAAGCCACTTCTTAAAAAAATATGCCCGGAAAGCTGGTAGTAAAATCAAAAAGATGTCATCGGAAGCTATGCAGATTCTAATGAAATATAATTGGCCCGGAAACATAAGAGAACTGGAAAATGTAATAGAAAGAGCTGTTATTCTCGAAGAAGGAGATACAATTTCTATAGAAAGTCTTCCTGATAAACTGCGAGAGCAGGAAACAGACGGAATAGACGAAGAGCGTGTTATTGCAGAAGGACTAAAAAACACTGTTGAACAAACAGAAAGGAATATAATACTCAAAACCTTCAAAGAATGCGGGGAGAATCAGTATCAAACAGCAAAAAAGTTGAAAGTCTCCAGACAAAACCTGCAATATAAGCTGAAAAAATATAGAATAATAAGTACGTTATGAATAAAACAATGCACAGTGTAATGAAGTATAAATTCGAAGCACGAAGCACGAAATACGAAACAATATCAAATGACCAAAATACAAATGTCCAAAACAGTGTTTTGAATTTCGAAAATTTGAATCTAGAATTTGTTTCGGGTTTCGGATTTAGAATTTCGAATTTTTTCAAAGGGAAAAGCTATGGATATTAACAAATTTCTCAAGATTATGGTGGATAAAAAAGCTTCCGACCTTTATTTTAAGGTTGGGAATGTTCCACATATAAGAGTTAATGGAGAACTTCAGCCTGTTGGAGAGGAGTCTATTTCATCTAAAGATATGGATGAGGCTGCCAATCTCATTCTTGAAAGCCAAAAAAGAGCAAGCATTGCTGAGAAGGATGAGATAGATACCAGTTATACTGTCCCTGAATTAGGAAGATTCAGGGTTAACATATTTACTCAAAGGGGATATACGGGTATTGTGATACGCTCTTTAAAAACAGAGATTTTGGGCTTTAAAGAATTAAATCTGCCTGTTGACATCATGCAAAAATTATCAATGGAAAAACGGGGATTGATCCTTGTTACAGGTAATGCCGGCAGCGGAAAATCAACCACGCTTGCTGCAATGATTGAGTATATGAATACTAATAGAAGAGCCCATATTATAACAATAGAAGACCCCATAGAGTTTGTTTATAAAGATAATAACAGCATAATTGAACAGCGTGAAGTAGGTATTGATACAGAGGGTTTTAAGAGCGCGCTGAAATATGTTGTCAGGCAGAGCCCTGATGTCATATTAATAGGTGAGATGAGAGATACTGAAGCTGTGGAGACCGCAATAATGGCTGCTGAGACAGGACATCTTGTCTTAAGCACGCTTCATACTATTGACGCAATTCAGACAGTGGAAAGGATTATAAGTTTCTTCCCTCCGCACCAGCACCTCCAGATCAGAATGCAGCTTTCATTTATACTTAAAGGAGTTATATCTATGCGGCTTTTGCCATTAGCTTCAGGAGAGGGAAGAATACCGGCTCTGGAAGTGATGCTTGCCAGTCCTACTATCAGAAAACTCATACTTGAAGGGCAAACAGGGAAAATCTATGATACAATAAAGAACAGTAAGGACTTTGGTATGCAGACATTTAATCAGTGCGCAGAAAAGTTTTACAAGGATGGATTAATATCATATGAAGACGCGCTTTCTGCATCAGATAGTCAGGCAGAATTCAGATTGAGGACAAAAGGCATATTCTCTACCAGTAGAACGCTTAAGGATGTGTGAATATGAGGCACAGAGTGGCAAAGGCACATAGGCACAAAGAAAAAACAATTAGAAATTAATAATTAATAATTGGGGGTTACTATGGATATTCAGGATTTATTGAAATTAACAATAGATAAAGGAGCATCGGATTTGCACATAACAGAGGGGGCTCCTCCTATTTTACGTATAGACGGCAAACTTGTTTCTACGGATTCAAGCCCTTTAAGCGGGGAGAATACTAAGGATATGATATATAATATACTATCAGACGAGCAGAAGGTTGAATTTGAGGAAAACTGGGAACTTGATTTTTCTTTTGCCATACCTGACTTAGGTCGTTTCAGGGTAAATGTTCATCTTGAAAAAGGGAATGTTGAAGCAGCCTTTAGAAGTATATCATTAAATATTAGAACACTCAAAGACCTGGAGATGCCTTCTGTTGTTACAGAGCTTTCACGCAAACCAAATGGGCTGGTTTTGATTACCGGGCCAACCGGTGTTGGAAAAACCACAACGCTTGCCGCAATGATTGATTTAATAAATAACGAGAGAGCTTCTTTGATTATTACAGTGGAGGATCCTATTGAGTATCTTCATAATCATAAAAAAAGCATAGTAAAACAACGCGAAGTGCATTCTGACACCAAGTCTTTTGCAAATGCGCTGAAACATGTTTTGCGCCAGGATCCGGATGTAATATGTGTAGGTGAGATGCGTGATCTGGAAACCATATCCACAGCGCTGACAGCGGCAGAAACAGGTCATTTGGTTTTAACAACCCTGCATACGCCGGATGTTGCGCAAACAGTGGATAGGATTATAGATGTTTTTCCTCCTCATCAGCAGCAGCAGGTCAGAATTCAGCTTGCAGGAAGTATTCAGGGAATAATCTCTCAGCAGCTTTTTCCCAAGATAGATAGAACCGGAAGAATAGTTGCAACGGAAATTCTTGTTGCAACTCCTGCTGTGAGAAATGTAATAAGAGAACAAAAGACAGAACAGATTTCCACAATACTTCAAACTGGCGGCAAATTCGGTATGCATACCATGGATAAATCCATTAAGGAATTGTATCAGCGAGGCGCTATTTCTTACGAAGTCGCTACTAGCAAGGTCAAAAATCCCTCCGAATTCAAGAAGCTGTGAGAGGAAAATATCAGGACGTCTTTAAAAAATCCATCCATGTTCTCGCCGTGATTGTTGTCTTGTGGTTTGGGCAGAGAAGTTTTAGATTATTAATTATAGCAAAACAATCAGGAGATACTGGCAGTGCGATTGTCAATCTGCTTCTGGTTGTTTTCTGGGCTCTGTGTCTTGGAGTTCTGTTAGCTCCTGATTTCTCCGGCTGGCTGGCTGACAAATTCTTTGAACTTATTTTCCCGAAAAATAAAGGTAAGGTGGCAAAAGAATACAGCCATATAAAAGCGTTAACTGCTCAGGGACATTATGACAGAGCAATAGAAGAATATAAAAAAGAGCTTGATAACGAACCTATGAATTACGACCTGATACTTGAGATTGCCCAGATATATCACGAAAATCTTAAGAGTTATAATTTAGCTGTTGAATACTATAATAAAGCATTGGATTTCATTACTGATAGTAATACATGGGTATTTGTAAAAAACAGGTTAGCTGATATCTATCTCGATAATCTGGATAGTAAAAATAAAGCCGCTATTGTATTAAATGATATAATTACAAAACTTCCTGATACTAAATATGCCCGGCAGGCATGTGATAGAATAAAAAATCTGTAATTTTTTAGACAAATTCCCCGAAGAATTTCGTCTTTATATATGAAAGACAAAAAAAGTGTATGACATCTGACAGCATTGAAAAAGAGATAAAGGAACTCCTAAGAGATGATAATCCAAAAGCGCTTGAAATTATCTACGACTATCTGGGAAGAAAGCTTTATGGATATTTACTCACAATACTATGTTCGGAAGAAAAGGCAGAGGACGTGATGCAGAACGTATTTGTAAAGATTGCAGAAAAGAGGAATAGAATTGCAGACGTAAATAACATAACAGGATATATCTTCAAAGTAGCGCGAAACGAAGCTATGGATTATTTTAGAAGACAGCCCAAGCATCATGAGGATATATCCAAATACGAAAATATTCTTTGCTTAGAAGAAGGACATAAAAATAAAGTTGACGAGGAAGAAATAAGGGAAATATCCAAAGCATTGGAAATCCTGCCTCAGAAACAAAGAGAAGTAATAAGCATGAAGATTTTTCAGGATATGACATTTGAAGAAGTTTCAAGAGCTCTGAAAATTTCTCAGAATACAGCAGCAAGCCGCTACCGCTACGGAATAGAAAAGCTAAGAAATAAACTCAGGAGATTTAAGAGTGAAGTATAACGATATAGAAAGATATCTTTCAGATTTCAAAATCAAGGAACCTAAAGAGGAGTTAAGAGATAAAGTTCTCCTTCAATCAAAATCAGCATGGGTAAGCAGGAAAGAATCTCATTTCGGATTTAGCTTAGGTCTGTTCGCCAAGGGCTATGCTTATGCTCTCACGCTGGTTTTAGTTGTAGGTATTATCAGCGCAAAAATTGATAGTTCTTTAACTGACAATCTGCTTAACGACAGGATTATGGTCGTAAAACATGTTGAAGAAAATAATAAAGATATGGAAAATCTGTACGCTGAGTTAGGACTTGAATATAAAAATTACATACTATTAGCAAAATCAATCCCAAAAGAACAGGATTCTGAAATGCAAACAAGCATATTTGAACAGCATAAACAGATGATGAAAGAATTAAACTTAACAAATGGAGGGTTGTCATGAGAATATTGAAGAAAATACTTAAATGGACAGGAATTGTCATAGGCGGATTATTGATATTGAGTATTATTATTCATACTGTTCTGAACATTGTTTGGGGTAGAGAGCTTCGCGCCAAACTCGCAGAGCTAAAGGCAAAGGGCGAGCCAATAACAATTGCAGAGATTAGACCTGCTCCAGTGCCGGATAATGAAAATGCAGCTGTGCTTTTGAATAAAGCGTTTTTGCTTATGACATCTGAAGGAGGAAAGCCTTATATTCCAAATGAAGATAAAGGCAAAACAAATAGGATAGTTTATGCTATTGAAGATGTTAAATCTTTTTCAGATATTTCCAAATGGACAGAAAAACAAAGACGAGAAATCCCTAAACTGGTTAATTCTCCCGATATGCAGTATATTTACGCTCTTCTTGAACAAGCTTTCAAAAGACCTGAATGCAATTTCAATTTGAAGTATGAAAACGGTGCAGGTGTGCTCTTGCCTCATTTATCAAAAATGAGAACTTGTGCAAGATTATTATCTGCAAAGGCATTAATTGAATCTGACGCAGGAAAAGCAGACAAAGCTTTTGAGACAATTCTTGCGGGTTTGAGAATATCTAATCATCTAAAAAATGAACCTACTTTAATTTCACAGCTTGTAAGAATAGCGTGTGACAGCATCATGATAAACTGTATGGAGTCGTTATCAAACAAATATAGTATCTCTCAAGAAAGAATGGGAAATGCTATTTCAGAATTAGAAAGACATCTTGGCCATGAACCATTTAAGAAGTGCATGGATGCAGAAAGAGTTGTTTTTGGAGGAGTAGAATTTAATAAGTTACTCAACAGAAAATATTCTATAAAAGAATTGAGGGCTTTTTTTGGAAGCGGTAATGGACTCTTTCCCAAATTGTTTTATCTGGAATATACCACTCCATTTAAATCGCTTCTCAAAAAAGATTTTTCCTGCTATATGAGCTTGATGTCCGACATGAAGAAGCTATACAACATGCCGTATCCTGAAAGCGTAATTGCAGGGAATAATATATTTAGACCCGAAACAAGCATTCCTAAATACTGTGTGCTGACGAGAATGCTTGTTCCTGCACTAACTAGAATCAGAGAACAGATGTCAATTCACGAAGCGAAAATTCAAATATGCAGAATTGGGCTTGCTCTCAAGATTTATAAAGCGAAATATGGTACGTATTCAGAGTCATTATCTAAACTCGCCCCTGATATTTTAGAAGAAATCCCTAATGACACATTTACGGAGAAGAATCTAATCTACAAAAAAGCAAAGAATGGATTTATGCTTTACAGCTTAGGACCTAATATGAAAGATGACGGAGGGATTGCAAGGCTGAAGATTATAGCAAAAACAGACGCTGATAGAAAAGCAAGGCACACATACGATATTGTCTGGAAGTGTGAGAAGTGAAGATTTCAGAAATGATTATGGACGATATTGTTTTATCCATTTTTGAATTCTGGGCTCACTTGGATTATCCGAGAAATATTTCTTTGCCACAAGTTTTTTAAATTCTTCATAGGGGTCGGTTTTAGCACCAGCCTTACGAAGATGCTTTTCATCATTTAGATATAGATATAGGATAATTTTGGGATGGTTGGAAAAAGAGAAAAATAATCTATAACGTTGCAATCCTCGCTTGTAACGACGATATTTTTTGATATCTCCTCCCAGTTGGTATTCTGGTCGATCTGGATCTTGCGGGATAATTTCTTGGTCGGCTTTACGGATACGATAAGCGAACTTTACGATTTCGTGTTGGTTGAACTCTTCATTACCAAGTTTATTATAGAGTTCTTTCACTTGTTCTTTTAGTTGGGCTATTCGTTGATAGTAAAAAACGTGGTATTTTAAAAGATAATTATCCTTCATCAGCGGTAACACCCTTGAGAAGTTCATTCCATTCTTTGTCCCAAACCTCTTTTATGTCACAAAGTTTTTCAGGATGTTTCATGGCATCGGCTACTAACGCATTAATGAATTCAGCAAACATAGGTTCTGATTCAATAGTATCTAGTTCTGTTTTAGTGCGGATGCTCAGTTTTTCCGGAGTGCTCTCTAAAATAACCTCGTGACTACTTGCATGTTTAACAAAATCCATTGGCACATCAACTGCGTAGCTACCACCATGTCTAAATAATTTTTTTACACTTACACTCATAACAATGACCCTCCATTTACATTATTAAGTATACATAAATATATATACTTGTCAATTCATTTTGTTGAATTCATAAATAGACAAAACCGTATCGCCATATCTTCTTGATTTAACAGGGCATAATTCTTTAGTATTCGGGTAGGGCGGTGTGTTTCTTTTGGAATGTTCAATAACTAAGACGGCTCCGCTATTCAGTATATCTTTAAGATGCGTATTGTTCATAATCTTCTCAAGCTCGTCTGTGTTATATGGAGGATCCATTAAAACAATGTCAAATTTCTTATTCTCGCTGGCAAGAAAGTTTATAGTTTTGCATGCATCTCTTACATATGCAGAACCTTTGACGTCCAATCCAAACTTGTTCAAATTTTTACGGATAATGCGTATACATTTTGGATTGTTATCTATAAACATAACGTTCTTTGCTCCTCTGCTGAGCGCCTCTATTCCAAGACTGCCCGAGCCGGCAAAAAGGTCAAGTACTTCTGCATCAATGACCTGATCACCAAGCATACTAAACAACGCTTCCTTAACTCTGCCTAATGTAGGACGTGTTTTTCTACTGGGTATTGTTTCTAATATGGCTCCTTTGTTCTCTCCTGCAATTACACGCACTATCCCACCTTTACTAAATCAATCCTGTGTTTAAAGCTCTGCAGAAAATCTTTCTTAATAAGACGATTCTCTTTGGCTGAGAGTTCAGGATCAGACTTAATTATATTTACTGCCTCTTCTCTTGCAATCTCCATTATATCTATATCTAAAATTATATTGCCGATTTTTAATTCAGGAAGACCATGCTGTTTTGTTCCAAAGAATTCTCCGGGACCTCTAATTTCCAGATCCTCCTGCGCAATCCTAAAACCATCCTGTGTTTGTGTCATAACTGTCATTCGCTTATGCGCTTCGGGAGTTTTTGGTATACCATGCAATATATAATATGATTGGTCTTTGCCCCTGCCAATTCTGCCCCTAAGCTGATGAAGCTGTGACAGGCCAAACCGCTCAGCATTCTCTATCAACATTATAGTTGCATTAGGAATATCTATACCAACTTCAATAACAGTTGTAGACACCAGTATATTAATCTTGTTTTCGCGAAACTCCTGCATTACCTTTTCTTTATCTTTATTTTTCATTTGCCCATGCAAAAGCCCTATTCTTAGATTTGGAAATACCTCCTTCTTAAAATGTTCAAAGAGCTGAGTAGCCGCAGCACCCTCTATTATATGCGACTCCTCGATTAGTGGAGAGACAACATATGCTTGCCGCCCTCTTTTTATCTCTTCCTCAATAAACCCATGCACTTCCTGGAGCTGTGACTTTGATACCCAATATGTTGACACAGCGCCTCTTCCGGGAGGAAGTTCCCTGATCGTAGAAATATCCAAATCTCCATATACAGTAAGCGCAAGAGTTCTGGGTATAGGTGTGGCAGTCATCACCAGAACATCCGGATTAAGCCCCTTTTTTCTCAATATGTTGCGCTGAAGCACACCAAAACGATGCTGTTCATCTATTACTATAAGTCCCAGGCTCTTAAACTTAATGTTCTCTTGAACCAATGTATGTGTTCCAATAATAATATCAGTAATTCCATTACGTATATTTTCTGTAATCTCCGCACGCGATTTCTGAGTGGTGCTGCCAATCAGCAGATCAATTTTTATTCCCAGAGGAGAGAGCATTTCTGCCAGAGTAATGTAATGCTGCTCCGCCAGTATCTCTGTCGGCACCATTATGGCTCCCTGATAACCATTTTCAATACTAATTAGCAACGCAGCAATTGCAACAATAGTTTTTCCTGATCCAACTTCGCCCTGGATCAATCTGTTCATTTGTTTTTCAGATGTCATATCCTGCTTTATTTCATCTATAACTCTATGCTGCGCGTCAGTCAGCTTGAATGGCAAGGTCTTGAGAAATTGCTCCAGCAGTATGCCCTTATTTTTATGCTTTATACCCAACTGCGGTTCTGAAATAGAAGCCTTTTTCAAAAGAATTCCTAATTGCAATAACAGAAATTCATCAAAAACAATCCTTCTATAAGCCAAGTCTTTATCTTTTTGAGTCTCAGGAAAATGAATATTTAAAAGAGCGCGCTTAGTATCTACCAGGTTGTATCTATCTTTAATATCCTGCGGGAGCATATCATTTATTTGATCCAGGTAGTTATCCAGAGCATTTTTAATCATTCTCCTTATTCTTCGTTGTGATATATCTTGCGTTAAAGGATAAAAAGGAACGATTCTTCCTGTATGGATTAGTTCTTCTGTTCCGTTATCTTTGTCCTTTGAACGCAAAATTTCATAGGATTGGCTGGATATTCGCAGTTCTTTCCCGTATAGCTGAACTTTGCCGCTTATAACAAGTTTTGTGCCGATCTTAAATTGTTCTTCTAAAAACGGCTGATTAAACCATACAGCGTATATTATGCCTGTGCCGTCATCAATAGCCACCTTGAGTATGCTCAGATTTCTCTTTAATTTTTGAACTCCGCTTGTAAGAACTTCTCCAGCAACTGTGTTCTGCTCTCCAATACGTAGACTCGCAATAGGAGAAAAGTCGCTTCTATCTTCATATCTTCGCGGAATATAGTAAAGGAGGTCTTTTACTGTTTGGATACCAAGACGTTCAAAAAGCGCAACCCTCTTTGGTCCAACGCCTTTCATATATTGGATAGAAGTATCGTAGATATTCACTGTAGGGGCGGCGCTTGTCTCCGCCCGTTCCAAGTCTTCATGTTTTGACAGGTTCTTTATTCGCTTCTATGTACTTCATTCGCAGGTCATATAGAATATTGTCTATTAATCTGGATTCCTCGCTTGTAAGATTGCCTTTTGTCTTCTCTTGAAGCATAGCTATTGTGTCTATTGTGTACTTGGCCGCTTCCAGATTCTTTTCTTCTTTCTTTGTAACAGGATTCGGATAGAGCCCCAGACTCATCATTGCCTGCATGCTGAGACTGGTTATAAACATCACGAAATTTACCTCTAACTGTGGCATCTTAAATTCTTTTTTCTTGTCCTCTGCTGCCTTCTCTTTCCAATCTTTATCTTCCTTTTTCTCAGTGAATTTTATATCTTTCTTTTTCTTTTCTTTGCCCATATCAACCTCCAGTTATATTATTTATTTAACAAAAAAGACGGCTTCTTGATCCAGTTATGCAGCTTATCTATAAACTGGTTTGCCACATCAGGCATATCATAGATTAAGTTGCTCTTTTCGCCTGGATCATCCTTTAAATTGTACAGTTCATAGGTGCATTTATCTTTATTATTTGTATCATCATTATATATGAGCTTCATTTTGGGTGTTCTTATAGCGTATATCTTTCTTTCATCCCCCTGCAGAGCCTGCCAGCCGCAAATGCTTGTTTCCAGATACGTCTCTTCTTTAAAATCTGCATTGTTTCCTTTTATAAGCGGCATAAGAGAATGCCCTTCTGTCTCTTTGGGCATTTCAAATCCCATAATATCAAACAGTGTTGGCATAATATCAATCAAAGAAACCTGAGTATCAATAACTTTTCCTTTTGGAAGCGCTTTAGGATATCTTATTATTAAAGGCACTCTTATAACTTCATCATACAAAGCGCCGGCAAGAGAGCATGACACATGTCCTACAGAACCTCTTTCACCTATTTCTTCCCCATGATCTGAAGTTAGAACAACTATTGTATCATCCAGAAGTCCCAAATCCTCCAGTTTCTTCACATAACCCTCTATTTCCTCATCCTGAGATCTTACTTCCCCATCATATAAAGCCATAATAGCAGGTTTGTCTTCTTCCAAGAAAGTCATTGAGCCTGCGCTTCGCGGATGTGTTGCCGGTTCCAGAATTCCCTGCGCCTGCTGTTGTTCAAACTTACTTAAAAGACCTGGCTTATGTATGATCATTGTGCTTTTTACAATCTCCAGTTTTTCCCTTGTTGAGGAACTGATTTCTTCAGGCATAAACATAGTGTCATAAGGCGGCTTGGGATTATATGGAAGATGGGTTTGGTAAGGCGCCCACCATAGAAAAAATTTTTCATTTTTGTATTCTTCAATTGCATTCTTCAAATCCTTTATCTCTATATCGTACTTTAATCCTTCATACATCCATTTATCACAGCCGGCTGTTATATATCCATTCTCTTTAAGTATCTCAAAAGGCTGTTTCCATTGCTTCCACAATTTTTGTTTAATCCACGCGTTGTATGGTATGGGACCACTTACACCATGAGTAATTGGATCCAAGCCAGTGAACATAGAGACTATAGCAGGCATCGTATGGGAAGTAGTGCTCACTGCATTCTTAAAAAGAATGCCTTCGCTTGCCAATTTGTCAATGTATGGACTTGGTTTTTTTGGATAACCGCAGCATCCTAGATTAGCAGCTCTAAGAGCGTCAGGCACGATAAATAATATATTCATCTTTTGCTTTCATATGATTTAACTGCATAAATATTATACTTTTCTTTAATCTTGTCAAGCTCTGCTTAAACATGTTATACTTCAAACTTGAATAATGAACTATGGGAGAAGCAATGGATACAACTGAAGGAAAGATAGACTTAATACATATAGAAGATGAAATGCAAAGGTCTTATATAGACTATGCTATGAGTGTTATTATCGGACGCGCTTTGCCTGATATCAGAGATGGGCTGAAACCTGTTCATAGAAGAATTCTATACGCAATGCATGACCTGGGCATTTCAAGCAATAAATCCTACAAAAAGTCTGCCAGAATTGTTGGTGAGGTTCTTGGAAAATACCATCCGCACGGTGATGCGGCTGTGTATGACACAATGACCAGAATGGTGCAGGAGTTCTCATCCAGAGCACCATTAATAGATGGACAGGGTAATTTTGGCTCTATAGATGGTGATTCAGCAGCGGCTATGAGATATACGGAAGTGAGAATGTCCAAAATAAGCGAGGAGCTTCTTACAGATATTGAAAAAGAAACAGTGGATTTTACGCCGAATTTTGATGAATCTCTTCAAGAGCCCGTTGTGCTTCCAGCCAATGTGCCAAATTTGCTGGTAAATGGCTCACAAGGCATTGCTGTCGGTATGGCTACGGATATTCCGCCGCATAACCTTGGAGAGGTTATAGATGGAGTTGTAAGCATAATTGATAATCCTGATATCACCATTGATGAACTGATGAATATTATTAAAGGACCTGATTTTCCGACAGGCGCCATTATATATGGAAAGAAAGCTATTAGAGATGCCTATCATACGGGAAGAGGCCTAATCCAGGTTCGCGCAAAAACAGAAATTGAGGATATGAAAGGAACTGACAGAGAACAGATAATTATAACGGAAATTCCATATCAGGTAAATAAAGCAAATCTAATTAAAACAATAGCGAATCTTGTGAGAGATCACAAGATAGAAGGAATATCCGATCTGAGAGACGAATCCGATAAAGACGGGCTAAGGGTTGTTATTGAATTGAAGAAGGGAGAGATTGCGCAGATAATAATTAATCAGCTTTATAAGCATACTCAGATGCAGATCACATGCGGAGCTATACTTCTTGCTATAGATGAAAACAGACCCAGAATTTTTAATCTGCGGGAGATGCTGGTTAAGTTTCTTGAACATAGACAGGAAGTTGTTCGCAGAAAAACGCAGTTTGATCTAAAAAAAGCAAAAGCTAAAGCGCATATTCTGGAGGGATTAAAGGTTGCGATTGAACATCTTGATAAGGTTATAAAAATAATAAAATCCTCCAAAGACGCAGATTCAGCGCGCGCAGCATTAACACAAGAATTCAAACTTTCCGGCATACAGGTGCAAGCCATACTTGATATGCGTCTGCAGCGATTAACAGGGCTGGAAAGAGACAAGATTCAGCAAGAATATCTGGATACAATAAAGCTGATAAATCAACTTGAAGAAATCCTTGCAAGCGATGAGAAAATTATGAACATAATCAAAGAGGAAATGCTTGAGATTAAGGGAAAGTACGCAAATCCAAGAAGAACCCGGATTGTTGAACAAACAACGGAACTTGGCATAGAAGACTTAATAGCAGAAGAAGACATGGTTATAACAATAAGCCATGTTGGGTATATAAAAAGACTGCCTTTAACAACATACAGAAGACAGCATAGAGGCGGCAGGGGTATTATGGGAGCAGGAACAAAGGAAGAGGATTTTATAGAATATGTATTCGTAGCATCCACACATGACTATATACTCTTCTTTACAGACAAAGGGCAGGTTCACTGGGTAAAGGTTTACCAAATACCGCAGGCAGGCAGGCTCTCAAGAGGCAAGGCTATTGTCAACCTTCTGCGCATTGCTCCTGACGAGAAAGTTACAGCTTTCGTCAGAGTCAGAGAGTTTGATGATAAACATAATCTGATAATGGCAACAGAGAGTGGTATTGCAAAGAAAACTAATCTCATCGCCTATAGCCATCCGAGAGCAGGCGGAATAAAAGGCATAAGACTGGATAAAGAAGATAGATTAATTTCAGTAAGACTCACTGACGGGGGAAAGGATGTCCTTTTAGCAACAAAAGAGGGTAAAGCAATTAGATTTCAGGAAAAAGCGGTAAGAACTGTTGGAAGGGTCTCAAGAGGTGTTAGAGGCATAAGATTGAAAAAAGAAGATATTGTTGTTGGAATGGAAGTTGTTGAGGATGAGTCAACCGTTGTTGTTGTTACAGCTAATGGATATGGGAAACGCACACGCTTCGCGGAGTACAGGCCACAGGGACGAGGAGGTATTGGAGTTATTAATATTCATACGGGTCCAAGAAATGGAACGGTTGAAGGATTGAGGACAGTTGCAGATAATGATGAGTTAATAGTTATTACAGCTAAAGGTGTAATAATACGCCAGCCTGTTAAGGAAATAAGAGTTATCAAACGTAACACAAAGGGCACCAGGCTGATCCGTCTTGACAAAGGAGACCGTGTAGTAAGTATTGCAAAGGTTGCTGTTGAAGAAGAGGAAGAAGAAGTAAAAGAGATTAAAAAGAAAAAGGTCTCGAAAAAATCTAAAACTAG
>JAUWOV010000023.1 GCA_030611945.1 bacterium
ATGACTTGTGACATCTTTTTTGTTAATAGCATCTTTATCTCAGTTTTTCACCCATTGGGTGATGCTCTGTTTTTGCTATTATACCAGCAGAGCCTGCTTCTTTCTACCTTTTTTTAGGCTTCTATCTAGGTTTTTGGGTATAATAATAAAGAGGTAATCACCGGAGTATCCGGCTATCATGTTGCTACAGGCGTGGGCATGGGTGGAGAAAAAAATAGTACTACTCAACAACCCAATCAAGCAGCAGCAGAATTGAATGTAACCTTACAGCAAGGATCTTTAAGAGCAAGAATAGATTTTTCCGGAAATAAGAATCTGAGAGGCTACTGGGCAATCTATCCGGATTCAAAAATCGAGTATACTCTCATCTTCAGCCCGAAAAGACCTAATGATATGCTCACCGTTTTAAAACTGGGAATAGATAAAAACTACCTTAGCAAATATCATCTTTATTGTTCGGCTCTTGACAGTAAAGGTATTAGTGGCGAATCCTTTTCAATTAATAAAACCCCAAGAGTTATAGCTGGCTGGTGGAAAAACGCATTAATAAGACCTCTTAATGGTCCTTTATTAGGGGTTTATGGTTTAAGAAAAAAAATGGGTATTAGCCTGATAAGAAATCCAAAGGAGGCAATTGACATAAACTGGCCTCCTCTCAGGATTACCGATTTCGGAAAGATAGTTTCCCTAGACTGTTATATGAACAGGTATAAGATGGATAAACATAACCCTGAGCTAAAACGAACCTATATCAGATTGTTTGACAACCCTTCGCAAATGGAAAAGATAGTATCCGGGGCAATTAAAAAACCAAAAAGTTTTACCAGCGAAGAATATGTTTCTTTTCTTAAAGAAAGAATAACAGAAGCAAAAAAGATAATATCGATATTGCCCGAACTCAAAGAATCGGGAAAAAAACTCCATGAATTAGAGAATGCGTTAGTAGAGATGGAACTTTCTCCGGATGCCCTTTTAGAAATCGAAAAGAAATTAGAAGAAGACATTGACGGGAAGGTTCAATCAGTCAATGAAGATATCCAAACTATAAAAAGCTCTATTCAGCGATTAAAGAAAGAAAATCTCATTTACCAGCCTGTTAAGATAGATATAGATAAAGCAGAGGTTTATTTCAGAACCGCTGATTTATTTAATGGAAACGAAAGGCTGTCTTACCAATGCGAAGGCTTTAAGTTGCTTGTTCAGGCAGGAGAAAAACTAAGGGTAATAAAAAAATCCCGCATGCCAGATTCTTTGAAAGGACCAAGGGGCAAGATGGGAATAGCAGTTACATTTAGTTCCACGCCTCTAGGGATAGTAGGGATAGATACACTTAAAGCACTAGGCATACGGTATGGCGGGAATACAAGCTTTTTTCAAGATAAATGGGTTAGGATGGGAGAGTATGATTTTAGTAATCTTGATAGCATATTCAATTATTACGATGAACACGGCCTTGAATGTATGAAGGGTTTTTACTATCAGGCATATCGTCTGCGGTCAAAATTCAAAGAAGAGTTTAAAGACGAGATAGAAGTATCACCTGTTGGAAGGAAGAAGCAGCAAAATCGTTTCATTATGGCTTCTCCGGATATGATTCCGCTTAAATGGACTGCTATGCAAAAGAAACTCATCCAGTCATTTGTCAGAAGATATAAAGACCGGAAATCCGTGCTTACCTGGGACCCGTGGGGTGAGACCTGGCTTAGACCTACCTATTATCATCCACTGATTACAAAGGCTTATCGGGAATTTCTGAAAGAAAAGTATCAGAAGATAGAAAGATTAAATAAAGTATGGTCTCAAGACCTTATGGACTATAACTACGCCGGTTTTAACGAAATTATTCCGCCAAAGGCAGAAGAGGTTCGTAAACATTCCTGGCGTATTGCTGATTGGCATCTTTTTAATACCAAAAGACTTGCCGGATATATTGCCTGGGTAACCGGCATTATAAAAGAAATAGACCCGGTTCACCCCATAAAGCTTGTAGAGACCAGCGGTATGTATCCAATTTATGGCAGGCAGCTTGATAGTTACGCTTTAGCTCATGCCGGAGCCAATTACAAAGGGGCAGGCATAGACACCTATCCCGCCAGTAACGATAAAAAACATCCTTGGCAGGAGATAGCTGACAGAATTGATTCCAAACGCAGCGCCAATAATGACGCAGATGTCTGGGTAGGCGAGACCGGCCATTGGAACAACATAAACATGCCGGCTACTGAGGCATGCGTCCAGCCTGAAGAAATGCGCGAGTGGGTCTATACCTGTTTTCTGCACGGGGCGAAATTTATCTCTTTTTTCCGTTGGAATGCAGGGGTAACGAAATGGAGTCTTATGGAACCAGACACTACTCCAACGGAGAATGCTATAGCCATAGGTCTTGTAAATTGTGAAGCAAACAATCTTAAACCTCTCTGGTCAGCAAAGCCAAAGAGAGAAGTTGCTCTTTATTATCCAAGGCTCTCCGCCCTGCATGGCAAATCAAACGGGGGAGAAATGAGAGGTCTGCATAAGATACTGATTGAACTTGGCTTTGGAGTAGACCCGATTGATTCGGAGATATTAAAGAAGAGATTGAATCAATATAAACTGCTTGTTCTCCCGCCGTCTCCATATATGTATGATGACGTGGAGAAAGAGATAATGGATTTTGTGAAGAAAGGCGGTGTAATAATATGCAATTCCAAGACAGCAACTGGAATTTATAACAGGATAGGTGAACTAGAAAAATCTCCAGATGGATTGGCAAAACTGCTTTCTCAAGGGATGAAACTAAATGACCCTGTCTATAGCGGGAATGTGGATAGTATTTCCAAACTGGGTAAAGGGAATATTGTTGTGATAGCCAAAGATATTGGCAAAAGATACAGGGATAGAAAGGACATAGAACAGATACGAACAGGAATACTTAAGGTACTGACAGAGAACAGTATCTATCCTGCTGCCAGTCCGGATAAAGGAGAAATTGAATCGGCTGTGCTCTCAAATGGCAAGAGCAAGTATCTCCTGATCATAAATCACCAGCATAAAGAGGTGTCGTGTAAGGTTACCATTTATGACTCTGTAGCTAAGAATTTCGGGGATTCGCACAAAGTTATTCATGACATCTACACACTGAAACCGGCAATGATAAGAAAAGAAGACTCTCTCTGGAAATTATCCACAGAATTAGAACCGATGGGAGTACAGATTTATGCATTTACTGAAAAATAAGACCGCAATACGTGGTTATTTATCTGCTTTATTGTGTGGAATATGCTTATTGGTATATTCCTGTTTATCTTCTGCTGAAATACCTGATTGGTGGGATCCTAATGGCTGGGGCAATTCTCCTGACTGGCACTATCGAGTTCCGATAACTATTACAAAGGATAAAGGGTGTGAGGAGACTGATTATTCAAATACTCTGGTTGAAACATCAATAGATTTTAAGGAATGGCTCTCCTGTCCGAACATAGACGCGGAGAGTCTGCGTATTGTTGATGAGAACGGAAAAGAGATTCCATGTCAGAGTGGTAGTTGGGCGGATAGTAACTATGAGACATACAATGTAAGCTGTAATCTTTCTTTTATAGTTCCAGCCGATAATCTCAAGAAAGAGAAATCAGCGAGGTATTTCCTGTATTTTGACACCTTTGGCAATGAAGAAAAAACATCTGCGGATTATATTACAGATCTGAAGATAAGTAAAAACAGTGTGGAAAACAGTATTTATAAAGTGTGTCTGGATCCTAAGCAGGAGATACTGATAATCGGTCTGACTGATAAGGAATCGGGCAAGGAGCTATTATCTGGAGAGAAATATATATCAAGGGAAAAAATTCGATTACTTTCCGCGGGTTTTGTTTTTGTCTCCCCTGTAAAAGCAGTTTACAAGAGAAGTTATTCCAGGAACGAGTTTAAGATTATTGAAGAGTATACTTTTTATCATCAGGCATCCTTTTTTCAGGTTAAACACCAGGTTATACCTTTAGATTCCCAAAAGAAAATCTCTAAAATCTTACCGCGTATCATGCTTTGCGGATTTTCTGACACACCTGCTTCTGCAACAGCAGATAGCAACTGGTGGCAGGGAGTATATGGACAAGGGATGCGTGTCGGGTTCTTTGGTATAGATGGTAAAGCACAGTTGCATACTAACCTGCGAAAGGGCACAAAGGTGGAAGTTGGCTTTAACAATAAGACAGAACAGAATAAGACTTTTGAATCTATTGTCTGTATTTCACTGAAAAGAGAGACAGGAATTAATCTTCGGAAGAAATACGTAAATCCATTGAAGATAATGTTTGAGGAGTTTAAAATTCATAATGATTAACCAGTTTTAAAATAAAGAAAGGAGTATTAAAATGGGTAAATTAGCAATTAATGGTGGAATCCCTGTAAGGGAAAAGGAATGGCCAAAATGGCCGGTGGTTGGCGAAAGAGAAGTTGATTTGATTACCGAAGTAACTAAAAGCGGCAACTGGTCTTTCGCCGGACCGAAGGAGTTGGAATTTGCCAAAAAATTTGCTTCTTACTGTGGGGTAAAGTACGGAGAATGTATAGGCAATGGTACGGAGACCCTTGAAATTGCGTTAAAGGCACTGGGAATTTTACCCGGAGATGAGGTAATAGTTCCTGCTCTTACCTGGATAGCTACCGCCAGCTCTGTGTTAATGGTGAATGCAGTTCCTGTTTTTGTTGATATTGATCCTGACACGTATTGTATTGATCCTGACAAAGTTAAGGAGGCTATTACAGAAAAAACAAAAGCGATTATTCCTGTTCATTTATTTGGCTGCATGGCGGATATGGACAGGATAATGGAGATTGCGAAAAAACATAATCTCGCTGTTATTGAAGACTGCGCTCATACTCACGGTTCAATCTGGAAAGATAAAAAAGCCGGTTCTATTGGGAACATCGGTTCTTTTAGTTTTCAGCAAAGCAAGGTGATGACTTCAGGTGAAGGCGGAATAGTTGTTACGGATGATGAGGAACTTGCAGAGAGATGTTTTTCTTATAAAAACTGTGGCAGAATAAGGAAAGAGACCTCTCAAAATGTATTAGGATGGAATTACAGAATGACTGAATTCCAAGCCGCCATTCTTCTCGCTCAGTTGGAGAGATTTGATGAGATAAATGCAAGAAAAACAGAAAACGCCAAATACCTATCCCAAAAATTGTCACAGATAGAAGGCATTGAGCCTATGAAAAATGATCCGAGAGTTACGCGGCAAACATATTACTGTTATATTTGCCGATATGATTCATCTCAATTTAAAGATGTTTCAATACGACGGATCAGAGAAGCGCTGACAAAAGAGGGTATTCTCCATTGGGGGCTTTACGGGCCGGTTTATAAAAGCCCTCTTTGGGCGGTTAATGAAAAAGAATTCCCTTTTGTCAACATAGACTACAACAAAACACGTTGTCCTGTGGCTGATGCATCAGACGAAAAAACTCTCTCATTCCCTCACTATGTGTTAGGGGGAACAAAAAAGGATATGGATGATATTGTGGAAGCGATAGTAAAGGTGAAAAAAAATATTGAAGAGTTGCTATAAAACTATGCTCAAAATTTTCTACAGATACAAGCATCCTGAGTCTGTAAACATATAAATACTTTTTAAATTTTAGGAGGCAATAAATATGAATATTGAAGAAAAAATCGGAAGTTCGTCAATCGTGTTTCATCAACGACCGGAATTGCCTATTATAGATGCAATAAGATTGTGTAAGGACGCCGGATTTAAGGCAATGGAAATTCACCTTGATGACTGGAATGGTGTATTTGGAGATCCTTCTTTAATAAAATTTCCAGGAGTATGGCCTAGAACATGCAGTAAAGAAGAAAGAGAAGCTCTAAGAGAAGAACTGGCGGATTTTTCAACAATAATTGTGCACGGAACGCCATGGGATGTTAAAATTGCCTCGCGAAACCCCGGAATAAGAGAAGAATCTGTGAAGCAATATATGGAAGCTATAGAATTTGCCCATGATATTGGAGCTGGCATAGTCACCTTTCATATTAATGGAGCAACAAATCCTTTAGAGGAATATTGTGAAACAATGGAAAGAATAGTTGATTTTGGAAAGAGGGCAGTTGAGTATGCTCAGAAGTATGAAATAATACTTGGAGCAGAAACGGGAACAGGACTTGTGGCGCCCGGAGCCACTCCTATTGAGAAATGGCATAATGTGCTGAACGGTATTGGAAGTGAAAGCTTTGGCATGTTATTGGATATAGGACATGTATTAGTTGAGATGGGATATAGAGCGGGAACAGAGGCGGTATTGACTTATATTAACGAATTTTCTGATAAGATTGTAGAAGTACATGCGCATAATGTAATTGCCTGGACTGCGGTTAGCCAGATATTAATAGATCACCAACCATTCTTTGGCGATACAGTATGTATTGATGTGGAGAAAGTTTTCAGAAAACTTCGGGAAGTGGGTTATAATGGTCCAATAATTTTCGAAATTGTGGGAGCAACAAAGGAAAAAATACTGAAAGAATGCCAGTTAGCCAAGCAAAAAATAATAGAAATATGGAATGAATAAAAATGTTTAAAATAGGAATGTCTAAAGTTAACATAACTCCCCCAATAGGGGTAGAATTATGGGGTTATGGTTTTTATTTGAATAGAAAATCAAAAGGCGTGCATGACGACCTTTATTGTAAAGTGGTAGTTTTAGATGATAGCAAAAATAAAATAGTTCTTATTAATAATGAATTAGGTGGTATAAGCAAAGAGATTGCCGAGAAAACCAGAAATCTGGTCCAAAACGAAATGGATATACCCAAGGATAGTATTATTATCACTTGCACGCACACCCACTCCGGACCAGCAGTTACTTTTCTCAGAGGGTGGGGCGAAATAGACAAGGACTATGTAAAGATGTTGCCTAAGTATATGGCTGGTGCGGTAATTACAGCATTGAATGATATGAAAGATGCAAAGATTGGCTTCGGAAAAGGCAAAGTAAAAAATATTGCTTATAATAGGGAAAATGAAGAAGGTCCAGTTGATAATGAAGTGGGAGTAGTAAGAATAGATGATACTCAGAATAACACTTTATGTATTCTTTCCAATTTCAGCTGTCATCCTGTAGTATTGAGGGAAGATAATTTTCTTATCTCTTCGGATTTCACGGGTCACGCCATGCGAATGGTGGAAAAAGAGACCGGAGGCGCGGGAATCTTTTTACAGGGTGCTTGCGGAGACATTGACCCTATCAGACCTACTCAATCTTTTGAAATAATGGAGAAATATGGGAGTATGTTAGCTGAAGAAGTTATTAAAGTATCTTCTCAAATAAAGACCACTGAAAAAGCAGATATGAAGATTACCTCCAGAACAATAAAAGTTCCTTTAGAACTTTACAAAAAAGAAGAATTAGAAAAAGCACTTAAAGAAAATCAGAATAAACTAAAGAAAAAAGAAGGAGATGAGAATAGTTTAAAATGGGCTTATTTTAATGTTGATTGGGCAGAAGATATGCTTAAAAAACTTGAGAATAATCCGGCAAAAGAAAGAGAGGTAGAGATGCAGATTTTATTTATCAATGATGCTGTTCTGGTATTTACCCCCGGAGAGGTATTTACTGAATTCGGTTTAAGAATTAAAAAAGAATTTCCTTTTCTATATACTTTTGTAGCCTGTTACGCCAATAATTATATTGGCTATATACCAACTAAAGAAGAGTTTGAAAAAGGTAGTTATGCCGCAAAGTTAGTTCCTAAGATGTGCGGAAATTTTTCCTTTACTCCTGACGTAGGAGAAGTGTTGGTAGAGAATATATTAAAGTTAATTAAAGTGAGGTGAATTATGTCTAAACGAAAACCGAATATCTTGTTCTTGCTTACTGATCAGCACAGAACCGACGCAATTGGGGCATATGGTGCGCAGGTCTGCAAAACGCCGAATATTGACAAGTTAGCTTCCGAGGGGGTAACCTTTGACAAAGCCTATACTGCCTGTCCCGTGTGTTCCCCAACACGGGCGAGCATATTAACCGGTCAGTATCCGCATACTCATGGAATGACGATCAATATTGAGAATAAAGCTTGCGGAATACCGGAAATTCCGAACGATTCGGGCTTGCTGAGTGCCCGTTTGCGCGAGGCGGGCTATCAGTTGGGGTATGCCGGCAAGTGGCATCTCGGCGACGAACGGCTTCCGCGTCATCTCGGTTTCCATGGCGACAATTTTCCGGGGCACGGAGATGGCGGCTTTAAGTTTTCGGAATATAAGGAGTATCTTGCGCTTAATGGTTTTGAGCACGCATTTATTGAAGGCCCGTTTCGGTCCACTCAGCGCCATGGAACGCTCTCTGGACCAGAGGAGTCAACTGTTCCATATTTTCTCGCCGAAAACACCATTTCTCTTCTGAAACAGTTTGCTTCGGACTGCAGGGGAAAACCACAGCCATTTTTTATGTGGACGAATTTCTGGGGACCGCATGCGCCGTACTACGCACCAAAGAATTATGTTGACATGTATCGCAACGAGGACATACCTCCCTGGTCCAACTATGATGATCCGTGCGTGAACAAGCCGCGCATACATCGCGACAAGGTGCCTGTTGAAGCTCGTGAAAAAGGATGGGACTTTTGGCGAGAGAGTCTGGTTCACTACTATGCGTTCACTACGCTAATTGACGCTCAGATCGGACGGATACTTACCGAACTTGATAAACTTGGTTTGGTCGATGACACACTGGTAATTTTTTCGGCCGACCATGGAGAATCACTTGGCATGCATGGTGGAATGATGGACAAGGCACATTCCATGTATGAAGAGACAACGCATATTCCTTTCATTATACGGGCTCCATTCATGAAATCTACCGAACAGGGTACCCGCGAAGACGCGTTTATCTCACTCGTGGATTTTGCTCCCACTTGTTCAGAGTTTGCCGGGCTTTCGGTTCCTTCCTCCATGCAGGGAATGAGCGTGCTCCCCTTGCTTGAAAGTGACTCAAGAAAGGGCTGGCGCGACACACTCGTCGCGGAATGTCACGGGCTCGCCGGCGCACTTTTTGCTCAACGCATGGTGCGGCGCGGGAGCGAGAAATATGTTTATAACTGCGGGGACGTGGACGAATACTATGACCTGGCAAACGACCCATATGAGCTAAACAACCGCATAGACGATTCCGACTGCGCGAAAAAAATTCGCGAGATGCGGGAAATTCTGCTTGACTGGATGGATCAAACAGGGGATGACATCAAGTATTATCTAACAAATCGAATGGGCTGTAATGTTGGGGGAGTTTAAAATTCATAATGAATAATTGTATTGTTTGCGCGCAGGCTAATTTCAATAATGGGTTAAGCTTTCAGAAGCTTGATAATCTCAGGGATTCAAAAATTAACAAAATTGAGATATCCTGTGGTGCTGCTCCTGGAAAAGGACACGTTAGTATCCATAATCCTGACAAACATATAATAAACTTCAGTAAGCAGGTTGCTGATAAAGGTTATGCGGTTGATGTTTTGCATATAGATGATGAGATTTTCAGCAGTGATAGTGCTGAAAGGATTATTGCAGATGGTAAAAACAGCCTTTTGCTGTTGGATAAGGTAATAAGTTTTGCCAAACTTCTCAATGCCCCGGTTATAAGATGGAGGAGCGCGTTATTGGAAAAAACTCTGCTTACAAGCCAGTTGCGGAAAAGCCTGATTGCTTTTTTCATGGAACTTGGCAGGCATAGCCGGGAGAAGGGAATAGATTTCGGGCTGGAGCCTCCGGACGGGTGTTTGCTGGAAATTAATGAAACAATGGAATTTTTTTCGGAAATAGGAAACCAGTCCATAGGTTTTTGTTTTAATCCTGCCAAGTTTTTGTTTTCCGGTGTAGGAAGCGAAAGGAAGATGGTTAGAAAGTATGATGATCATTTGAACAGGGACGGAATACGGCGATGGTATACTGAAGATGATCTAAAAAAAATTAACGGCATGAATGACATTGACCGCACACCACTACGCAAAATCATAAAATGTTTCTATCTGGTTAATTACAAAAAAAACGGAAACTTATACACACCATGCAATATCTGGGAAGGGATAATAGATAACCTGTTGCTAATGGGCCAGCTTTGTACCCATAATGGTCGGCTGCCTGCCAATAATCATATCATAATTGATGACCCTGGTCTGGCGCGATGTTATAAAACCGGTCATCTGGAGTTCGGGGCAAAATGTTTTCTTGATAAAGTCATTGAAAAGGTAAATTCAAAATATGATTTGAATTATGACTTGAGTTCTATGACTGATCTTTGCGCGAAAATAGAACCATGTACGGCTATTTCATGGCAAATGGAGACATTAAAGATTAAGATGACAGTGGGGGAAAGCAGTATCAGTCCTGGGGGAATGGTTAAAATCCAGTTCCGTAAAAGGGCGCGGGGAGGAAATCCGCAGATTGCCGATCCTGCCGGTAACGGATATGTTACGGCTGTTGCCTCGCGCAAAGAGACTTGTATTGAAAGATTTGTCTCCCCCAGCCCCCAGCCGACTATTTTATTGCAGATAAATAATGCCGAACTGGTAAAGGGTAATGAAATAGAGGTCATTATCGGAGATAAAAAATATGGCGGTAAAGGCATTCAAATGGAACCATTCCCCTTAACACAGCAGATAACAGTCGCTGTAGACAATAATGGAACAGGGCGTTTCCTGCTTATTGAGAAACTTCCTGTTTTGAAAACGGTTGGCGGTAAAGCGGAAAAAATCTGCGTGTTATGTCCTTCAACTGTTAAGACGGGGGAACCTTTTAACGTAGGGACTATTGCCGAGGACAGCCGCGGATATCCCGCGCATGAATATCAAGGTATAATTAAATTAGAAGATCAGGACGGCTTGGATATTGTTGATCAAAGTGGATCGCCCACAAACCGTCAATTTGACAATCAAAATTTCAAGTCAGTTATTAATCGTGAGGGTATTTATTATTTGTCAGTAAAGGATGATGATTCAGGTTTGAACGGTATTAGCAATCCGATAATCTGTTCTGAAAATGTTGATAATAATATTTTCTGGGGCGACATTCATGCGCACTCCACTATTTCCGATGGCGCCAATTCCATAGATTTTCTATATGAATATGCCAGATATAGTGCCAAACTTGATTTCGCGGCAGCGGCTGATCACGGAAGTCTGTTTAATAATTCCGCGTGGGAAGAGACAAAAAAGACCATAAACAAATACCATGAAAACGGCAAGTTTGCAGCTCTGTTAGGCTCTGAATATAATCCAAAAGATGGTCACAAAAATATCTGTTTCAGCAACCTGGATGTACCGTCTTTGGAAATAGAGAAAGCAGGGCAAATAGAGAACGTATGGGAACATCTTAAGCAGCACAAAGGCCTTCTTATTCATCATCAAATGGCTACTGTTCCCAAATCTTTGGTTGATTGGGATCATTGCAATCCAAAGGTAGAAAGACTGATGGAAATAGTTTCATGTCATGGGAATAATGAGAACAAAAGGACTACGTCAAAACTATATTCTGTTAACGAAGGACATTATGTTCAGGATGCTTTAGCCAGAGGATATAGATTTGGGTTTTGCGCATCATCGGATACGCATGACAGTCATTGCGGATACACTCCTTATGGAAAATACAAATATTCTCCACTGGTAGCGGTTTTTGCCAAAACACTTGATCGAGATTCAATATTTGATGCATTATGGAATAGAAGATGTTACGCCACAACAGGCGCAAGGATAATACTTAATTTTAAACTAAACGGACATCTTATGGGGGAAGAGATAAAAATAAACGAAAAAATATATATAAGAAATATAGAGATAAAGGTGATAGGTACTGAGAAAATTGAGCAAATAGATATCATAAGAAATAATAATGATATATATTCCCATAAAGGCAAGTCGGATATGGAAGAAATTAAATGGCGGGACAAGGATAATATTGATACAATTTCGTTTTTTGATAAAAACCGAAATGCACCATTTGTCTTTTATTACATTCGGGTAACTCAATCAGATGGCGAAATGGCATGGAGCAGTCCGATATGGATATCTCCGGCAGTGTAATGGTTAAAATTATAAAAATGCAAGGAGTATGTTAATTATGCAAAAGAAAAAACCTAATTTTATATTTATATTTGTGGATGATCTTGGGTGGGGGGATTTGGGCTGCTATGGTAATCCCATAGTAAAAACACCGAATTTAGATAAAATGGCTTGTAACGGCATCCGCTTTACCCAAAGTTATGTGAATGCGCCAATGTGTTCTCCTTCGCGGGCAGCTATAATCACCGGGCATTTTCCTTCAAGACATGGAATTCATTACTGGATGGACAGAAAACATAACGCAAAAATAGGCATGCCGGAATATCTGGATCCTGAAGTATATACTTTGCCGAAACTCCTTCAACAATCCGGTTATGCTACAGCCCATTTCGGGAAATGGCATATTGGAGAAGGTCCTGATGCTCCACAGGTCGCTGACTACGGTTTTGACGAAACACGGATCATCTGTCAAGGCAATGGTCCCGGCTACGGTGTTCCGGCGAATCACCATCAGGGGACAGAGATGATTGTTGATTCCGCCATTGATTTTATTGGCCGGAACAAAGACAAACCGTTTTTCGTCAATGTTTGGCCGCGAGACGTACACGCTGCCTTGGATCCTTCTCTTGACGCCTTATCACGATACAGTCATTTAGCTTCTGAAGGTAAATACAAAACAGCAATGCAGGTTTACTATGCGGCAATTACTGAAATGGACAGGCAGATAGGCCGTCTTTTAGATTATCTTGATTCGGAAAAACTTGATGAAGATACCATTGTAATCTTTTCCAGTGATAATGGCCCGGAAGAATATTTTGTTGTACACGCAAATCATCATAATGCGGGCAGCACAGGAGCATTCAGAGGACGAAAAATGAGCCTGTACGAAGGAGGTATTCGCATGCCCTTTATACTACAGTGGAAAAATCACACCCCTGTAAATAAAATTGATAATAAGAGTGTTATCAGCGGCATAGATTTACTCCCCACATTTTGTCATCTTGCAAATGTTCCCTTGCCGGAAGATTACCATCCTGACGGTGAAAATATCACAGATTGTTTTTTGGGAAAGAATTTCACGAGAAGCAAGGAACTGTATTGGGAGTGGCGTGTTGAGCGTGAACTTACCACGAGTCCAAGCGCGCATGTAAGTCCCCGTATTGCTATACGTGATAAAGAGTACAAATTATTATTTAATCCGGATAACAGCAGAACTGAATTATATAATATTCCCGAACAGCCAATGGAGCTGCATAGTATTGCTGAAAAGCATCTGGAAATAGTGGAAAACATGAAACAAAAAGCCTTGAAATGGGCAAAAACCCTTCCTGATATACCTATTGCCGACAACTCTGGAACAGCGCCTGTTATGTGGCCATTAAAAATTGATCCCTCTGAACTTGCTGACCCGGATTTTGATTAAAAAGACAGTTCTCGAGAAATCCACGCAGGTGGAAAATATAGGAGATTGCAATGAATAAAAAACCAAATATCTTACTGATTACAAGTGATCAGCAGCATTGGAATACACTTGGCATAACCAATAAGGAAATCAAAACGCCAAATCTTGACCGACTCGCAAAGCAGGGAACTGTCTTTACCCGCGCTTATTGTCCGAATCCAACCTGTACACCGACGCGCGCATCCATTATAACAGGCAAATATCCCAGTCAGCATGGCGCATGGTCATTAGGTACCAAGCTTCCGGAGAACGAACATACAGCAGGGGTGATTTTTGGAAATAACGGATATAAAACAGCCTTGGTCGGCAAGGCGCATTTCCAGCCAACTAAAAGCACTGAAGAGTTCTCGTCTCTTGAATCAATGCCTATATTGCAGGATCTGGAATTCTGGAAAAAATTTAAAGGACCATTCTATGGTTTTGACCATGTTGAATTGGCAAGAAATCACACAGATGAAGCGCATATCGGTCAGCATTATGCGATCTGGATGAAAGAAAAAGGATGTAAGAACTGGCGTGACTACTTCTGTAAACCCACTGGAAACAGCGAGAAACAATTACATAAATGGAATATACCTGAGAAATATCATTACGATACCTGGATTGCAGAACGTACTAATTCTCTTATGGAAGAATACAATAATAACGAAGAATCTTTCTTTCTCTGGGCAAGCTTTTTAGACCCTCATCCTTCTTATCTTGTTCCTGAACCATGGGATACAATGTATGACCCTGAAAAGATAACTGTTCCTACAATTACCAAAGGAGAGCATGACAATAATCCGCCGCACTTTAAATTAACTCAGCAGAAAAATCCTGATTTTTCTCCATGGCAGGAGCCTGATGGTAATAGCTGTCATGGTTTCCACTCACACATCCATGACAAAAAGAATTTAGCCAAAAACATAGCAGTTTATTACGGCATGGTCAGTCTTATGGATAAATATATAGGCAGGATTCTGGATAAGCTGGAAGAATTGGGATTAGCGGAAAACACACTCGTTGTTTTCACTACAGACCACGGGCATTTTTACGGTCAGCATGGTCTGATTGCCAAGGGACCTTTTCATTATGAAGACATGATCAAACTTCCATTTATTACACGTTTCCCGGGAAGAGTTCCTGCTGGTAAACAGTCCGATTCGTTACAGTCGCTTGTTGATCTTGCCCCAACATTTTTGAGCGCAGCTGGAATTGATATCCCCAGGGGAATGGCAGGTATAAACCAAAGAGATGTCTGGTTTGGGAAAAAGGAAGGGATCAGAGAGCATGTTATTGTTGAAAACAGACATCAACCAACAACCATTCATGTAAAAACATATGTTGATAAAAGATATAAGATTACAGTGTATTACAATCAGAAATATGGAGAATTGTTTGATCTTGGAAAAGACCCTCAGGAAATCAATAATCTATGGAATAAGAAAGAATATTCTGAACTCAAAGCAAAACTAATAATGAAATTACTTTTTGCGGAAATGGGCAAGGAACCCTTATGGATGCCTAGAATTGCAGGGGCCTAATAAGAGAAAGGCAAGCGAGGTTGATACGTTTGACGGTGCTGCAACATTAAAGTATAATCCCTTTTATGTATTATTTATTGGCTCCTTTAGCAGGTATATTCGTAGGAATTGAATCAGGTCTGTTAGGCATGGGAGGAGGTTCAATTCTTGTTCCTGTTTTGCTGTTTGTCTTCCGACTGCCAATTAAAGAGGCAATTGGAACAAGTTTATGTATAATTGTGCTCACTGCTTTCTCAGGAATAATTGTACATTGGAAGGAAAAACAGGTTAATCTAAAACTTGCCATTGTCATGGCTTTAACCGGAGTTATTGGTGCCCAGCTTGGAGCTTACCTTAATAAGATCACTCCCGATAACATAATTAAGCTTATATTTACAATCGTTGTAATTATATTCGGTTTTAAAATGTGGATAGGGACAAATAACGGAGGGAAAGAAACTTTCGCTACCAATACTTCCAACATAACATTTAATAAATCATTTGCATTAATCCTTGGGCTAATTGCTGGAACCGCTTCCGGTCTGCTTGGCATAGGAGGAGCGTTGATCATGCTTCCTATGATGCACATATTCTTACATATTCCTATGAATATATGTGTTGGAACCTCTCTTTTCGTTGTATTCTTTAATTCTCTTTCAGGCGCATTTGGATATATAGCCAGAGGAGATGCGAATTTGAAACTTGCAATTTTTATAGCTGTTGGCTCAGTTGCTGCCGCTCCTTTTGGCGCAAAATTAAGCGTAAAGATTTCACGGGAAAAACTAAGAAAAATATTTGCTGTTGTTCTTGCGCTTGCCGGGATAGCTATATTGTTTAAGAAGGTATGATGTACTTCATCTACGACACATTTCTCTATGTAGCGTCTATCATTGCATCGCCCTATTTCTTATGCAAACTTGTTTTTACTGAAAAGCATAGAATGGGCTTATCACAGCGATTCGGTAAATTACCTCAGTCATTGATAGACATAGCTCAATCTGGCAAATCAGTCTGGATACATGCTGTTTCAGTGGGAGAAGTAGCTGCTGCAATACCATTCATTGACGAATTCAGAAAAATGTTTCCTGAATATAGAATTTTCCTTTCAACGGTTACTGCTACAGGCAATCAGTTTGCAAAAAAAATAAAAAATATTGATGGATTATTCTTCTTTCCTTTTGACTATTCGTTCGCAGTTAAAAAAGCGCTAAAACATATAAATCCAAATATATTTATAACATTTGAGACAGAAATATGGCCCAATTTTCTCAAGTACGCTCAAGACATGAAAATCCCCTGCATACTCGTAAACGGACGTATATCTCCAGACTCTTTCAGGCGTTATAAAAAAGCAAAATTTTTCTTTAAACATATTCTGAGGAACTTTTCCGCATTCTGTATGCAAACAGAACAAGATAGAACAAGAATCATAGAATTAGGCGCAGAAAAAAGAAAAGTCAGAGTAACTGGAAATACAAAGTTTGACGCGCTTGTCAGCAAGGAAGAAAACGCAGATGTAAAAAACAAGTTTACAAAACTCTTTGGAATTGGAGAAAATGATAAGATCATTATTGCCGGCAGTACGCACAAAGGTGAAGAAGAAAAGGTTTTAGACGCATTTGAATGTATTTGCCAAAAAGCCAGCAATGTCCTATTAATACTTGCGCCAAGACATCCTGAACGCTTTCCTGAAGTAACAAAACTGTTACAAGATAGGAACATAGATTATATTTTAAGGTCAACCTTAAATGAGACCGAGAGAAAGAGACAGCAGGTCATAATTCTTGATACGATCGGAGAATTATCAAAACTATATACCATAGCTGACGTTGTATTTATCGGAGGAAGTTTGGTGTCTACTGGAGGACATAACGCCATTGAACCAGCAAGCCTTGAGAAACCTGTTGTTTTTGGTCCGTATATGTATAACTTTACTGAAAGCGCAAACCTGCTTCTTGAAGGCAAAGGAGCTATTCAGATATCTGACGAAGCGGAACTTGCGGCTTGTTTATTGAAGCTAATCTTAGATCCTGAATATGCAGAACAAATTGGTAAGATTGCAAAGGAAATCGTACAGGGAAAAAAAGGCGCAAGCAAAAGAAATCTTGAGATTATATCTGGATTTTTGGATAACGGTCCCGCCAGCTAAAGCAGGCGGTTGCAACAGAGGAGACAACAGACTGCTTCAGCTGTCTGGGTGAGTGAAAGCAAGTGCCTGTTCATTTCCAGTCAAACAAACAAATAGATTTTGAGGAAACTCCAAAAATAATAATATTGACAAAAGATAGGCATTGTCATATATTTAGCTTGTGAAATTCAATTGGAGTCCAGAAAAAAACAAATGGCTGGCGGAAAACCGTAGCATTACATTTGAGGAAATAATTTATCTTATAGACGAAGGATATTTGCGTGCGATTCTAAAGCACCCGAAGAAAGCAAATCAAAAAATATTTGTGGTTGAACGCGAAGGGTATGCATTTAATGTGCCCTCTGTGGAAGAACATGATGGAACATGTTTTTTAAAAACAATATATCCAAGTCGTTCATCAACCAAAAAACATATTGGAGGCAAAAAATGAAAAAGCTACTGCTCACTAAAGAAGAAGCGGCGTTGGAAAAGGAAATCGAAAATGGCGAATGGGTTGCCGTTCCCGATATGACAAAAGAAATAAAAAAATATCAAACTCATGCCCGTAATGCTTTGAATAAGATCAAAAAGATCAATATCCGCATGTCCGATTGGGACTATAACAATATAAAGCTGCGGGCTGTTCAGGAAGGACTGCCTTATCAAACATTAGTTTCAAGCATAATTCACAAATATTTAACGGGACAAATAAAAGCCGGTTAAAGGTCGCAGAATTATGAAAGAAGCTCTATATTATAAAAAGCTCAACAATGATTCTGTGCAATGTTTGCTCTGTCCCAAGCTATGTAAGATCAAGGAGGGGAAAAGCGGATTCTGTGGCGCAAGGAAAAATATAGGGAATAAGCTGTTCTCAAACATATATTCCAGCGTTAGTTCACATGGAATGGATCCTATAGAGAAAAAACCTCTGTATCGCTTTTACCCTGGGAAATTAATCCTTTCGTTAGGAACTGTCGGCTGTAATTTTGCCTGCCCTTTTTGTCAAAACTGGCAGATCTCTCAAGAGCGTAATGTTCCTACTCAGCATATGTCACCGGCTGAAGCTGTAGAAAAGGCTCTGGAGGCAAATTCAATCGGCATTGCATATACATACTCTGAACCAATGATATGGTATGAATATGTAATGGATACAGCTAAGCTTGCCAGAGAAAAAGGCTTGAAAAACGTGCTTGTAACAAACGGCTATATTAATGAAGACCCGCTCAAAGAATTACTGCCATTTATAGATGCCATGAATATTGATTTAAAGGCTTTTGACGAAAAATTCTATAAAGAAATCTGCAAAGGAGACCTTGAAACTGTATTGAAAACAATAAAAATATCCAGCGCAAGCTGCCATATAGAGATAACAAATCTTGTTATCCCGGGATTTAATGACACAATCGGACACTTTGAAAATCTCGTCAACTGGACGGTGAAAAATATAGGAACAGATATCCCTCTGCATTTTTCGAGATATTTCCCGCAATATAAGATGGAAACCAGTTCTTCTATTACTCCGATTGAAACTCTAAAGCAGGCATACAAAATTGCAAAGAAAAAGTTAAGGTATGTATATTTGGGGAATGTAGTGATATAATAAATGAAATTTTGGAGGGCTATATAATGGCATTATTAAAAGGCAGAATAGGATCTTTTTTAGGGGTAATATTAATAAGCGCGCTTGTAGGCAGTGTAGTAGGAGAAATCTTTGGAGTACTTATTCCCACAGGTTTCTGGCATAATGCTTTTGCTGCGGGTCCAAAATTTCAGCTTGGCCCGGCGCCTTTAGATCTAGTAGTCTTGAGTATAACTCTGGGATTTGCTCTAAAGATTAATCTATGCGGGTTACTGGGAATTATAGTAGGTGTATTAATATATAGAAAATTATAGGGGCATGTCGCGCCGTGCCCCTACCTCAAGGAATCCCTTAAGCTTTTTACTCCTGATTGGGTGACATAGCTTTTTCAAAGCCTTTGCTTCTATTTGGCGGATCCTCTCTCTTGTTACATGGAATACATTGCCTACTTCTTCCAAAGTATGAGGATATCCATTATTAAGACCAAACCTGAGTCTTAATATCTTTGCCTCCCTCTCAGTAAGGGTTACCAGAACCTCTTCCAACTGTTCCTTTAACATTACAGATGAAGTAGCATCTGATGGAGAAACAATACTCTTATCCTCTATAAAATCTCCGAAATGAGTATCTCCCTCATCTCCTACCGGTGCTTCAAGAGATATTGGATGCTGGGCTATCTTAACTATGCCGCGAACTTTATCTATAGGCAGTTTCATTCTTTCTGCAAGCTTTTCCGGGCTTGGTTCTTCTCCAAACTCCTGTATCAGTTCACGTGATGCTCTTGCAAACTTATTAATCGTTTCTATCATGTGCACAGGAATACGAATTGTTCTAGCCTGATCAGCTATTGCTCTTGTTATTGCCTGGCGAATCCACCATGTTGCATAAGTAGAAAACTTATAACCCCGTTTATGCTCAAATTTATCTATAGCTTTCATTAGACCTATGTTTCCTTCTTGAATCAGATCCAAAAATGGCAAGCCTCTATTAACATACTTCTTGGCGATACTTACGACAAGACGTAGGTTTGCCTCTGCCATTTCCTTCTTTGCTGCAGAAATCCTTATTTCCTCATGCTCTATTTCCTTCACTAATTCAGACAGCTGATCAAAGGATAGTGCAGCTTCCGATTCTAAATATCTTATTCTTCTCCGACTTTTGCTTATTCTCACTTTATCTGTAATCTCATTAATTCTTGTTTTTATCTCCTGCATTTCTTTGAGAGAAGATTTTATCTTATTAGCAGTTTCTAATATATCTGTCTGATTTAATTTAAGCTTACTTCCGACTTTTATAATCCTATTTTTTTCGGAATTTATTTCTTCTGTTATTTTTAACTCCTGTTTTTTTGAGAGTCCATGTTTTCTTAGTTTCTTCTTTAAATCATGAATTTTTATGTCAGCGCCGCTTATACTATCTAATAAAGCAGGCATTCTTTCTAATAGATCTTTGCTTTGAATGTCTATTTCATTATCAATAATATCCTCAATTTCTGTTTCAGTATCTTTTAGCTTTTTAAGATATCTATCAACTATGATCTTTATTTGTTTAGGTGCAAACCCACAGGTAAATACTAGTCTTCTTAATTTTCTCTCTGCCTTTTCAATCTTCTTCGCCAGTTTTCTCTCCTGCTCTCTGGTAAGTAAAGCAATCTGCCCCATCTGATGCAAATATGTGCGCACAGGATCACTAACTTTTGACTTTGTAGCAACATCCAGTGTTTCTTCAACTTCTTTTTCTTTTGAAACAGCTGTAATCTTAGTCTCAGGAGTAGATAAAATCTCAATATCCATATCTCCCAGCATCATAAGAATGTCATCAATCCGCTCTGATGAGACAACATCCCCGGGAAGCATCTCGTTTATCTCTTCATAAGTTAGATGTCCTTTTTTCTTTCCTGCCTCTATTAATTTTTTTGTGCCTTTAGGGTATCTTTTTCTCTTATCCATGCTTTACATTTACCTTTCTACATTGTATTATCAATTCTTTCTGTTCCATTATCTGCTTTAGAAGGCTCCTTACCTTACCTGTTTCTTTTGTTTTTTCTAAACTTGCATTGAGCTCAGTTATCCTTTTATTTATTTTTTTCTCTTTCAGCTTTGCTATTGTCTGATTAACTTCTTTTTCTTTTTCAGAATGAGGAACAGTTTCCATAATGAGACCTGTAACTACGTCCTTAAGCGCATCATTTTCCAGATGAGTTAAAACATTTTTATGAGATGATATTTTACCGGCTGTGTCAAGTTCAAACAATAGTTTTGCAACTTGTTGATAGTCGTTATTCAAGAAGTCCTCCACATCTAAAGACCGACGCACTTTTTTAACAATATCTGTATCTTCCAGCATCAATTGCAGCAAGTGTTTCTCAATCCTTTCTGTTGGCAGGAGAGATACACTTGGATTATAGGATATTTGCTCAGATGTTTGATTTTCTATTTTCTCTATCTCGTCTAATATAGATGCTTCATTTAATGATAATTTTTCTGCTAAATATTTGATATATTCGGATTTTCTAATGGAATCTGTTATCTTGCTGATTGTAGGAAGTATATTTTTTGCAATCTCTGCCTTGCCGTCTATGGATGCTGAGTCTAGCTGATTTTCTAAAATACTAATCCTGTAAGTAATAATATCAACTGCTTCTTCCAGCATATTGGAAAACTTGTTTTTGCCATATTTATTAAGAAAACTATCAGGATCTTCTCCTGCAGGCAGTTTAACAATTTTTACTATTAACCCTTGCTCAACTAAGATATCTAATCCGCGTAATGTTGCATTAGTCCCGGCTGTATCCCCGTCATAGACTATAGTCGCTTTTGTGGCATATCTTAACAGCAATTTAGCCTGTTGAACTGTTAAGGATGTTCCTGAGGATGCTACAACATTTAGAAACCCTGCTTGATAAAGCGGCAGAAGATCCATATATCCTTCCACTATAACAGCATGCTTATTATCAGCTATCTCCTTTTTCGCAATATTAAGTCCATAAAGAATATTGCTCTTATTGTATAAATCTGTTTGCGGAGAATTTAGATATTTGGGAAGCGTTTTATCATCAAGCGCTCTGCCCGCAAAACCCACAATTTTCCCCTGTATATTATGTATTGGAAATATAATACGATTCTTAAACCTTACATACCTATTTTTCTCTTGAGAATCATACGCAGTTATTCCCGCTTTATCTAAAAATGCCTCGGATATTTTTTGCCCTTTAGCAAATTCCAACAAACTCTTTGGAGAGGCTGGAGCATATCCAAGTTTAAAATCTTTAATTGTCTGGCTGCTAATTCCCCTGTTCTTCAGATACTCACAGGCATGTTTACCTTCTGAACTATTTATCAGCATATTCGCAAAATAATCAGAGATCATATTGTTAATTTTATACAGATCCAGAACATCAGTATTTATTTTTTGTCTTGTAATAGAGATTCCAACTTTATTTGCAAGCAGCTCTACCGCTTCAATAAAAGTCATATTTTCGTATTTCATTACAAAGCCAAATACATTACCTCCTGCTCCACAGCCAAAGCAATGAAATATTTGTTTTTCCGGGCTGACCACAAATGACGGGGTTTTTTCATGATGAAATGGACACAGCGCTTTAAAACTTCTCCCTACCTGTTTTAGGGGAATATAACCGGAAATAATTGAAACAATATCGCTCTGCTGCTGTATATTTTCAATAACCGACTCAGGAATCATTCCAGCCATGAATTTAGACCGCCTTGGTTGACGTTTTTTCTAAAAAGCTAAACCGAAAGTCTAACACGAGAATACGTAAATTGTCAAACTATTGTCAACCACCCAAATGGAAATGGTAAGATACATCCTTACCCCCTAGGTGGAGGATACAAGGGACCCCATCCCGAAAGCTTTCGGGATGGGGTCAGGAAAATATTAATAGTATCTACGGGAATATTTAAGGAGATAAAGAAAGAAGCATCATGT